>JAKAQK010000145.1 GCA_021822625.1 bacterium
ATAAATGGGCCTGTAACTGTCCATGATAATATCAGATCCATCAAAATACGAATCGGGGTAGGCATCAAAATGGTCCATGATCTTGTAATAGCACATCTTGGGATTCTTCGGGATTTTAGATGGTTTCTGTATTTCCTTAGTAGTCTGCTTATTGGGTGTCTTATTATCTGTGGATTGTGCCCGTTCCTGTTCTTCCTTAAGCGATTGTTTTACTGGACCATCTGGTAAAGAATCTATATTAAAGTTATGAAGGCTTTTCTTTTCATCGGATGGATATTCTTGCTTTTCAAATTCTAGATTTGAATCTCCATTATCTTCTTCATCTCTTTCCGAATCTGGAACTGATATACAATAGACTGATTTTACATATTCCCCGATTCTCACATTTTTTGTGCGGCCATCATTTTCAACAGAAACTGAATGAATATTTGATTTTACATTATTAATGAAATCAATAGCGGAGGCATAGGGAAGCTTTAAATTCAATGTGCTGTTCAAAGTTTTCAATGCACCTGCGGTAAAATATATGAAAAGTCTGTCATTTTTTCTTTCAATTCTAAAATCGGATTCAATTTTTGAATGGTAATTTGTAGATTTTTGCCTTTCTGCTTCACCGAGGAATGCCTGGGCCACTTCTAATGCATTGGAATCTTTTTCAATTCCCATTTTTGTATGGATCAATGGAAAAGTGGCTAAATTGTATTTTACGCACAATGCATTTATTTTTTTAAGTCCTAAATTAAGCCAGTCCACCGGTTCTTCTAAATTTTCAATTTCGCTGTAAAGATCTGTTATTTTTTTACCCTCAAAAAGCTCTTTGATAAGTGAAAACATGAATCCAGATGGTAACGATTTTATAAATGCAGAAAATTCTGCCTTATTTTGTCTTTCCGCATTCAATTTTGTAAAAGTCTCTATAAAGATCCGGTTAGATATTGCAAGGTCAGTGTCTATGCGGTACTTGTCATTTAAAGTGAAAATCATGGATCTTTTTCCTTTCAGCTCATTGAGTTCGATACCATTTTGCTTCCCACGATCTGCAAATATCCCTGTCTGTACGTATGATTTCAGGGCATCCTTGTTTCTGTCAAGCCACGCAGTTTTGATATCATCACAGATCATGGGGATGTTTGATTCATTTGCATGAACATTCAGATCAGCCTGTGTTTTGATCCTTTCTGAGCCGTAAAGAAACTTATCTTTCTGAAGATCGAAACCCCTGCCTATAAAAAATACAGGGATGCTGGTTTTTCCGCCTCTCGTTGTGCCTTCCGCCAAGAGTAGGGGGGTTTGAATGACGGATGAACCAATATGCTTGAGATCATTGTGGAATGGTGCAAGGAAATCATAACAAAACACCTCGAGAAAATAATCTGGATGTGAGGATTTCGGGTGGAAATCTAACAATTTTTTGAGGATGTCTAAATTATCAAGCTGGGCAAAATCAACATGGATTATACCATTATCAACTGTTATAGGGCTTGAGAAATAATTTTCATAATTTTTGGCCTTCTCGTTATCCTGTACAAAATAGAGAAGGATTTCCTGGAGTTTTTGAGTTTGCCCCGGTGTTAAGTAAAATCTATTTTTTATGTATTTAACGGCATTATCAATTTCAATGATTAATTTTTTATGATTAATATTTAGTTCCAGGCCCCATGATTCATCCATTTTATAAACCGGACCAATAGAACCTGAATATCTTAAAATTGTTTGTTCTTTGTCGCCTTTGGTATATCTGATTAAACCATGCGGCCCGTTAAATATTTGACCAGTAATGCCCTCTGATTCGGAAATAACCACGGTATAATCTGAAAGCTGTTGATTTACAATTTTAGTCATTGCTTCAGAGTCTTCAGGTTTAAATTTTTTGTTTTCCCTTACCCTGTTTATGAGATCTCTTTTTTTCTCGTCTTTATTTTTTATCATATCATTTTTATCCTCCATGTGATTTCAGCCGCTGTCAAGCCGGCCTCAGCTAGAAAATCTATAATCCTGTCTTGAATGGCTCCGTTTATGTCACAAAATAGAAAGTCAAAAATATATTGCATGAACGTAGTCGAAAACTTCGAAAAATAAAGCATTTCCTGGTATGTGATACCATAAGAGAGGAATGTAAATGGTGATCCCCACGGGCCGGCTCCTTTGAAATAATCAGAGGCACAAAGTTTATAAGTTTTCAAGTCGATAGAATCCATAGGAAGATCAACAAAGTGAACTCCTATCTCCTTTTGTTGAATCATTGATGTTTTTCCTCTTTTCCTTCTTCTTTATCGCCGATTATTTTAGCCCATAACTCGAATATTCGAGGCTGTTGCTGTTTTTCATTGGTTTTATTGTTTGCCATTTTTCACCTCTTCTTTGATGTATTGAAAAATGGCTAACCTAATCAGCTCTGCTTTATTCAAACACAATTTTATGGATTCCGTTTGGATCTGTTCAAATTCACTGGGTGTAACGCAGGCAGATATATGTTTTAATCGCTGTTCAGTCATTTTTTTGAACCTCCTTAACTTCTTTTGCCTTCTTCGCCAGAGACATCCTAGCATACGAGGTAACATCTAGATGCATTTTCTCAGCCTTCACTTTCAGTGCTTTGTATACACTGTTAGGAAGTTTTACCATTATTAATTTTTGTCGTTCCATATTTATTCAATATAGTATTAAACTATATTATATAAATTTTTACCTATATATTTGTCGTCAAAATAATATAAAAATAGTTTACAATAGAAAACAAGATTATAATATAACACTATAATATTGTTGTAAATATGGGAAACAAAGTCGGGATTAGAACTTTAAAACCGGAAAAGGATATAATCGAAGGGCTATTAAATGGATTAAAGACAATAAATATCTTGCCTATAGATTTTTCAACCTCTGATGTTGTTTCATTAGTTTTAACTTATATAAAAAGCAATGAAAATGCATATCAGCAGGCAGATTACTATTTAAAAACTGGTTATTCGCCTTTTAATATTAAAATAGGGAATGATCCTTTTGGAAAGGCTTTAAAAGATTTTATACGAGAAAAACAAGTTATTGATGACTTTTCCAATACATCTATGGCAAGGACTTTTTTTAAGAACTGGGAAACAAATACTACTTTTGACATAAATGCAGATGGTTATAGTGTTATAGAAGACTTTAGAAAAAAATATTTAGGGAAATTCAAAGTGTCACAAATTATTAAGGCGTGTATCTACGCTATTTTAACTGATATTGATTATTCTACTGATATATTAGCATTTTTTATATTATCGTCAAATATTTTATTTGTTAGTCTATCGTATGCCTCTGGAAAATACACCGCTGAAAATTTTAAGGAGGATTTTATAACTTTTAGCATCCCGAAAGTTTCTACAACACCGTTTGATATGAAAAACTATGAAAAGGTATATGACTGGTTATTGAAATTTAAATATGCAACCGATTTTCAAAGCGAAATGAAAGGGCATAAAGACTTATTCACAAAGATCCTGGAATTTAGTACGCCAGCATATTTAGTAAAGGAGGCAAATATAAATTATAATGAATATACATCTGAAAACGTTATGAATTCACTTTATAACTTATTATTTTTTTATATTATTGGCCAAAAACAGATTGAGTCATTATCAATTTTATATTCAATATCAAAAAGCGAAAAAGAAAATAAAATACTAAGCACTCCTATGGATTTAGGTAAAATACTTGCAGAAAGCGTTTTTGAAGGAAAAAATATTAGCTTTCAATCCGAATATGCACATATTATCAGCAGATTAAACTATTGGGTAGACAAATTTAGAAAACGTTTAACGGTGTAAAAATTACTACATTTTATTACTACACTACAAACCATTTATTTTACTGATTATACAAGTGATTTTAAAAACATGGGAAAAATGGATTACTACAAAAATTACTACATATCATATCCTGTATTTCCAATTGTCTTCAACCGATTTTTTGCAAATGTAGTAATTTTTAATGAGGGATATAGATATATATTTTTATTTTTAAGAATTATGATAAAAAAATATTGAGGTATATTGAATATTTATTACTACATATATTAAATATTATATAGAAATATAGTAAAATCAACGATTTCACATGTAGTAATTTTGTAGTAATTTTGTAGTAATTTTGTAGTAATTTTGTAGTAATTTTTAGCTTCATTCACATATAGAATACTTAAAACATTAGATTTCTATAAATTTATCCGTTTATTACTACATTTTTATTTATGTATTTCCGGATATCCACTTTATCTTTCCGCTTATGTAAATCAAGTAAAACAAAGCCTTATCAATCAAAATCCGGAAATATTGGTGGAGGAGGGTTTCGTATTATTATATAATTATAAGAGAAGACTGGTTACTCTATGTATTTGTAGATATCTAAAATAAATATCTACTTATGGAGATGTAGTAAAATGAATGGTTATAACTCAAAAAATAGAAAGATTGATGAACAATGTTTTCGTATTATTATATAATTATGAGAAGTCATAGCAGAAGATTTAAATTCCTGGTCCCTGCTTTTAAAAATTTATTGCCTTGTTCGTGTAATCATTCCAGTTACCAGGCCCCTCACTTTATCCAAATTCCTGGTCCATTGCACCGTTAAATGATGAAGTACATCGAGGACCTCTTTCCTTCTTTATATCCTTCTTGGAAATTTTTCAAAAAATACCCTTCCCCTAATGCCTCTCTCACTTTTGCTTGTATATTAGAAAATTAGAAAAAACACCTATATTTACATGGCAAA
>JAKAQK010000146.1 GCA_021822625.1 bacterium
ATTATTAATCTACGAAAACATCGCGGGGTGGAGCAGTCCGGTAGCTCGTTGGGCTCATAACCCAAAGGTCGCAGGTTCGAATCCTGCCCCCGCAACCAATTAAAACCGCAGTAAATAAGCCTTTCCTCGGATTTTCCTCTTGACGTCAGTATGCAAAAAAATGTATAAATATGTATAGAAATGACATTGTTTTACTATACTATTACTATACTTTTTCGAAACGGGGTAATACAGTAATGGCAAGCATTTACAGGCTTAAAAATTCTAAAAACTGGTATTATTGCATAACCTATAACGGTAAAAAATATCAAGGCAGTACAAAAACCACCGATAAACAGTCGGCTAAGCAAATTGCCGAATCTATACAAACCGACCTTGCACGCGAAACATATGATTTACCTGCTTTAAGAAATAAAAGTATAGTAAATTTTACTATACTCTGGCAGGAATATATTAAAAAATCAACAAACGCAAAAAATACACTGGCAAGCACTATATCAAGAGCCAAGCATTTTTTGCCTGTATTTCAAAATAAACCAGTTGAAGATATTAATACGCTCGACTTAAAAAATTATCAACTTCAAAGAAGGCTTGAAATAATAAACAATCCGAAAAATAAAGATAAAAGGGAATCCGAAATAAGTTTTAAAAGCCTAAACCATGAATTACAGATATTGCATAATTTTTTCAGCTTCTGCATAGAAAAAAATCTTATTGATAAAAATCCTGCCGCCGGTATAAGAAAATTAAATACTTTATCGCGAATTAAAACTCTTTCCGATGAAGACATTCAAAAACTAATTTCAGGCGCAACGAATAAATTAACCAGGGATTTAATAACTTTTTTAATTTATACCGGCTGTCGGAAAGGCGAGGCCTTGAATTTAAAGTGGGACGACGTGGATTTAAAAACAGGCGTTATTGCAATTAAAGGAACGAAAACAAAATATGACCGATATATTCCGATTTCTGAACCGTTAAAAGCGGTTTTAAGCGGTATCGAAAAGAATCAGGATAGTTTGTATGTCTTTAATAGAAACGGAGCAAAATTGACCGATTTTAAGCGTTCTTTTCATACCGCCTGTAAAAAGTCAGGACTAAAAGATTTGCATATCCACGATTTAAGACACGTCTTTGCAAGCAAGATGGTAATGGGCGGAACATCGTTATATATTACCGGCGAACTCTTAGGACACAGAACGACGCAGATGACAAAAAGGTATAGTCATTTAGTGCCGGAGACCTTGAAGAAGGCAGTTGATGATGTGTGGAAGAAAAAAGATGATAATGAGTACTAAATAATTATAACTTTTAAATGAAAGTTATTTACAAGCACAGCGTAATCCGTAATGCATTATCAATAATATTCATATCTGTGCCTGCGCAGCTACCAATAACGCTATCTATTTCCCGTTCTAACACGGTTGCTATATTGTCGGCAACGATAACGGAATCGTTCAACAATCCCATCCGCTGACCAAGAGAACTATTTTTAAGAACTGGTACTCTCGTTGGGCCTTTTCTATTAAAATTAGAGGTTATTAGCACAATTATTTTTTGACTTAGCCCTGTATTTAAAGCATTTGCCTGAACTACAAGAGCAGGTCTCTTTTTGTAGGTTTTTAAATTAGAGTTAGGAAAACGAACTAAAACAACATCCCCGCGACTACAAGCAGTCATATGCTTCCATCCCTAGCGCATTCCAATCTTCCTCGAAAGTATGCAGACGCATGCGTGTTTCTAATGCCTCTTCTGTAGACCAACCAATATCTTCGATTAATAAAGGCTCAATTAAAGATGAAAATGATAAATTTGAGGTATTCCTCATTGGCTGAGGTAATAACATAGAAGTCAATTGCATAGATGACATTTGTATAGAAAAAGCGTCAAATATATAGGGCATATTAAAAAGTTTATACCAATTTAGAGCTTGTTCTGTTTTGATTGCAGTATTTTTTATAAATGGCCATTGCATAGAAAAAGCGTAAAGTGAGGAAGCTGACATATTGAGGGTTTCATTCTTATTATAAGCTTGTTTTGTTTTGATTGCAGTATTTCTAACTGAACGTTTATATTCAATAAAATTTACTACATTACTTTTAATATCAGTTTTATTTGACTGCTCCTCTATTATTATATATTTCCCATAAGATTCTTGTACATTATTATAGGGAATACTTAGACTTGTTTCTGTTTGCATAGTCATTTTATATCTCCTTTTTTTGTAATTTCTATCCCTAAATCTACCAGTTCCTTAAAAACAGATTTAATCTTATTATGAGGTAAGTCTCCGGTAGGTTGAGGGTTTGTATTAATATCTATTTCTAACTTACATTCGCTTTGCAATAATTTTTCTGCCGGTGATACCGATAACATTTGTCCTGAGAGCGCAAACTCAAAGCCTTGCATTATTACAACTGACCACTTTGAAAGCCTGTTAATTTTAAGATATTCAAGACCGTGAAGTTTAGAAAAACGAGGGCGGTTAATTTGATAAAGAAAGTCTGACGATGTTTCATCGTCTATTTGAATAGATTTCAAGTACTTGGCAATATACATATTTCCAACAGCAATGTCTGCAACAGGACGTATAAGTCCGGCACCAAAAGCAAGTCTATTAATTGGCGGAGCAAGAGTAAGCCAGTTTTCTATGTTTAGTGAAAATTTTTTAACAACTTCATCTAAGTAACCAATATTAGGTAAACCATTATCATAGGACAACTGTGGATTAGGTGTATATAACCAATCAATTCGATATAGTTGCGACAATTGAGGCTGTATACTTAATTGCATTAGTCCATTCTCAAAAGGGCCAATATCACTATAGAAGGGACGGGTTATCCTTTGCGTAGGCTGACCTGATATGACAGATTCCCACCATTTTTCCGGAGTTTCAGGATTTGCTTTAGTAAAAGCTGTTAAACGTATGTTTTCTGTTAGCCATTCGCTTTGCTGATGCACGGATAAGAGTGAATCTTTTTTCTTTTTTATAACTGATTTCTTCATTATTTCATTCTCCGCTTATATATTAAATAATAAAAAAAACATTAAATTCTGTCAAGCTTTTATATTGATATCATGTCAAGGCAAAATAGAAATGTCCACTTCTTAGCAATTGATAACTGCAATCTTTTAGCTAAAATTAAAATTAATACATCATAGTTAAATTCTCTAAAATTTTTAAAAATTAAAAATCCTTATATTTTCTAAAATTACTCGCCAAATCAGAAAATGAATCCGGCTTATATTTATTAAAACCTTCCTCGTCAACAAAAATATAATCGAAAACTACTTTATGCTGAGAAATATTTATATCTTCGCACCATTGCTTTAGGCGTGCCATTTTTAACGGAGTATCGAGGTCTTCAAGTCCTTTGGTTTCTACAATATAAATATGCTTCTCATCAGTTTTTACAATAAAATCGGGGTAATAATCAGAAATATTCCCGTTTGCATTAACATAATCTATTTTGAAATGCACCGCCAAATAATTTTTTACATAAGAAACGATATCCGGGCATCTTTCTAAAAATGAAGCAAAAAGCAGTTCGAGATGGCTGTCGCCGATAATTTTATTAAAAAGACTCTTTTGCGGCATTATGAAGCCCTGGTCTTTAACAACAAACGGCCTTGTTTGCCTTAGTTTTATATAATCCCTGATTTCCGCACTGCCCTTGTCTAAAATTGTTAAATCGTTTATCTTTTTAATAAAAGTCTGGACTATTGTTTTTGTTGCTTCAAGTTCCGAAAGGTTTCTTAATGTGTTTAAATCTTCAATTTCTACCTGCCTGTCGAACAGATATCTTGAAATAAATTCTTTTACCTTCCCATATAGAACGTCATATCCGCTTATTAACCTCAGCTCATGCATAATGACCTTGGTAAAATAGCCTATAGCATTTCTATAATCGACAATTAAATCAGAACTAAGCATTATGGTATGGTTTATTTTATCGGAGGTAATTTCTTTAAAAACTATTTCCCGTTTTTCTTCTTCGCTGAATTGCTTGTATTCAATCCGTTTATTTCCGAAAATAGACGGATTTAAGTCTTCTAATTGCTTATATTCCCTGTAAATTCTTGGAGACAGAACTGGTATTTCTATATTAAGCTTATCTATATCTTTTTTTACATTGTCATTATCCACTTCTATAATTATCGGAGCCTTTGCTCCCGTGCCGTAACCCATCGGTTTTCGCTCGAGCTCAACCCCTTCGGTCTGTATGGATTCTACAAATTCCATAAATGCATCGGTTCCAACGACGCTCACATATTCCGTAGCATCTGTACCGGGATACATCCTTCTTAAACCTCTTCCTAATGTCTGTTCCGGCAGAATATTGCTTTTTGCAGCATAGGCACGAAGCCCTACTATAGTGGTGACATTGCGGACATCCCAGCCTTCTTTTAAAACAAGGACGGAAACTATGACTTTATAAGGGCTTTCGAAGCTATCTATTTCGTTTGCAGCATTTCTCAATCTATCTAGTTCTTCTTTGCTCTTTCCTGTGTCATGTTCGGCAATTTCACCGTTATTTTTAGTGTGTATTACTAAAACAGCACCTTTAAGGTCTGAATACCTGTTTTCAAGATAGTCGGCAACATCGTCGCAGTTTATTGTGTCATCCGTCATAATGAAAAGAATGGCTTTTTTGCCGAGCTTTTCATGTTCTATATATGCTTTGCGCCATTCTTCTATTCCCAAGGCTATATAATCTGAATATTTTTCGGTATATTTTGAACTTTTCTTTT
>JAKAQK010000020.1 GCA_021822625.1 bacterium
ATAATTAGATAAATTTTATTTTACAAATTTAATGCTATAAATTCAATTTTAAGAATCGGACGCAATATTCTTCTTTTTTATAAGAAGAGATTGGCATTTCAATACTTGGCGCAGTGGGCAAAGCGGACTTTGCGGGCAGCGCAAAAATATATGCATTAATAAAATGAACGGGTTGCATATGAATATTTTATATATAATAAAAGAAAATATCGTCAATGAATTTGATATTGACTTCGGAGTAAACAATATAATACCTGGGGAAGAAAAAATTGAGCACGTCAATGAATTTGATATTGATTTCGGAGTAAACGCAGCTAATGAACGGAGTGAACTTGAACAAACGCAAAAATCTGCCGTTTTGCGCAAAGATAAAGATTCGGATAAAAATAATAAACAATTTAGATCAGAACAGATTGACGCCGTTTTAAAAAAATTCTCCGACACATTGCAAGATATAATAAATTCTCATGTTGAAGAAGGCAATCAAATATATATTGCATTATTAAATTATAAAAAATATAATCTAACTAATAGGCATAGTAATCCTCGAAATATAAATACAAATAAAAACATAAATAAAAATGCAAATAATACGGCAAGCATAAACAATGAGAATAATATCGATGCAACTTGTAGCATTCACATAATAAACAGAGATATCGACCGCTTATCGGATAATTATATTTTATTGCTCAAGATCGTTAAAACATCTGAAGCAGCTAAGTTTATAACTTACGACGAGCTTGTTCGACTCATTTTCCTTAGCAATAAAATTATATGCTGGTAAAAACACTGATTAGTTCAAAGTTTTAAGTTTAAAGTTTTAAGTATTAACCCTAAATTCTAAATCTAATCTGCTTTAGTCTTTCTTTTTTAATTTAAAATCGGAGGTGCAAAAAATATGGATTACGGAATGAAAAACAGACTTAGCCGCATTATCAGTCCAAAAGACAACAAAACGGTTATGCTTGCCATTGACCATGGTTATTTTATGGGTCCTACGAGTGGACTCGAAGAACCCGATAAGACAATTTCGCCTCTTATACCTTTTGCGGATTCTCTAATGCTGACGAGGGGTATTTTAAGAACGAAAATTGACCCTAAGTTTAATATTCCGATTGTTTTAAGAGTTAGCGGCGGTACCAGCATTTTAAAAGAAGACTTATCCGATGAAGATATTTCAGTATCTATGGAAGATGCTGTAAGACTCAATGTCAGCGCAGTTGCACTGTCTATTTTTGTCGGATCGGCGCATGAAAAACAGTCTATAATAAATCTTTCAAAATTGGTAGATAAAGGCTATAAATACGGTATTCCGGTTCTCGCGGTTACGGCGGTAGGAAGAGATATGAATAGAGATTCCCGCTATCTTTCGCTGGCATGCAGAATTGCTGCCGAAACGGGCGCTAATATCGTCAAAACATATTATTGCGATAATTTTGAAGAAGTCATACGAACTTGCCCTGTTCCGGTCGTTGTTGCAGGCGGCAAGAAAACAACCGAACAGGAAGCTTTACAGCTTGCTTATAATGCCGTTAACAAAGGAGCGTCCGGCGTCGATATGGGCAGAAATATATTTCAATCTGAAAAGCCCTTATCTATGATAAAAGCTGTAAAAAGCGTTGTTCACGACGGTTTAGATTCAAAAAACGCTTTTATCGAATATTCTAAATAAATTAATGGGCAGAAAAATATTGTAAATATCTCTATTGTATAACCATACAACTATATAACTTATATAACTAAAGAAACTTTCAAAAAAGAAACTAATAAAGCAAAGGGATATTTAAAGCAGAAAGATATTGTAAATATCTGTATTGTATAACCATACAACTATATAACTTATATAGCTAAAGAAACTTTCAAAAAAGAAGCTAATAAAGCAAAGAGATATTTAAAGTAGAAAAATATTGTAAATATCTGTATTGTATAACTATATTATTATATAATTTATAAAAATATATGAATAAATTAAAAAGCGAAAAAAGCGCATATCTGCAATCTGCGATAAATCAGCCGGTAAACTGGTATCCGTGGTGCAATGAAGCTTTTGAAAAAGCAAGGGAAAAAAATCTTCCGATTTTAATGGATATCGGTGCCGTGTGGTGTCACTGGTGTCATGTAATCGACGAAGAATCTTACGAAGATAAAGAAACTGCCGATATAATAAATGCTCAATTTATTGCAATAAAAGTAGATAAAGACGAGCGTCCGGACATTGACGGCAGGTATCAGAAAGCTGTTACAGCCTTTGCCGGTCAGGGCGGCTGGCCTTTGACGGCATTTTTGACATACGAGGGCTATTTTTTTTATGGAGGCACGTACTTTCCGAAGGAATCAAAATTTGGATTGCCGGCATTTAAAACAGTATTACTGCAGATTGCAAAATATTATGCCGAGAATGAAAAAACTGTTATTGAACAGAGTAAAGATTTTTATCGTGAACTCTTTGACGAAACAAAAGGTTTTGCGGTAAAAAGTGTGAATTTGTTTAATCAAGCGAACGATTTCAAGCATGTTCTTGCGGGTAATTATAATTTTAGCTTAAAAGATGCAGAAAAAAAGGTTAAAAAACTTGCATCAGACAGCGCCAAAGAATTTTTACTCCATTTTGATAATGAAAACGGCGGACTTGACGAAGCGCCTAAATTTTATTATTTTCCTGTCCTTGAAATGCTGTATTATGATTATTTACTTAATTCTAATAAGGAATCGCTGAAAGCAGGTTTTTTTACTTTGGCTAACATAGCGCTAGGGGGTGTTTTTGACCAGGTCGATGGAGGTTTTCATAGATATTCTACCGACAAGAAATGGCTCATTCCGCATTTTGAGAAGTTGGCTTCAGATAATGCTTCAGGTTTAAGAGTTTATATAAAATATTACAGTCTTGCAAAAATATATTCAGGTCTGAGGTTAAATTTAAATTTAGATACGGATGAATTTCAATCGCTGCTGTTACATGCTATAAACAAAACTTTAAACTTTTTAACGGAAAGATTATACGACCGCAGAAACGGAGGGTTTTATTCGAGTATGAGCGCAGATGTTTCAGGTGAGCTTATAACCGATGACGGAAGTTTTTATACCTGGACGGAGGAAGAACTTAAAAATGCAGTTTTTTCAAACGATGCTACCTTAAGTCATAACGAATCTGACCTTAATGAGGCAAAGCTTTTTTTAAATTTTAACAAAAACGACGGCATAATGCCGGATGGAAGAAAGGTAGTTTATTTTAACGAAAACGTTTTCAAAAAAGGAAACTACGGTAAACTTGTTTCTTTGATTAATAAATTAAAAGAATCAAGGGATAATAGAAAATTACCGCTTATAGACAAATTAAAATACGCTTCTGTTAACGGTAATATAATATATGCGCTTACGGAAGTCTATAAAATATTTAAAAAAGACAGAACCGTTGATGCTGGTGCCGATAAGAATAACAATGTTCAGCTAACTGAAAATGATAACGAAGAAATATCCATGAATAAATTAAAGATAATAACCGAAAAAAGCATAGCGCCTTTCATTGAATGTTTTGATAAAAACGGCGATATAGGAAGATTTTTAGGCGAATATACCGAATCAAACCTTGAAGATAACAGCTATATACTGTCGGCTTTAATAGGATTATACGAAATTACCCTAAAGACAGAATATTTGACATATGCTAAAAAAATAGGAAATTACATAATAATTAATTTTTACGACGGAAATAACGGCGGTTTTTATGACATAAGAAAAACTTCAAAAACCCCGCCTATAGGGTTTCTAAATTTTAAAGAAAAATCAATATTAGATTACGGAAGCTATTCTTCTAATGCATTAGCGCTGCGGGGAATCGCAAGATTATATCAGTTAACCGGAGATGATGTTTTTGAAAGGGCAGCGTCTTCTTCTGCGGGATATTTCATCAACTTTGCATCAGTTTATAAATATAACATTGCAGGATTTATTTCAAGCATCATGGAGTATTCCGTCTATAAGAAAAATAATTAAATGCCGGTTTTCTTATTTATTTTGTTATTTAAAAGATGCGGTATTATGCGGTACAAGGTATATGCAAATATAATAATGCTAATAAAAAAGATATTGTCATAATAATTATTAAATTATGTCAGATATAATATATTCTCCCGGTCCGCGTCCTAAGATGAGCATAAGAAAGAAATTCTTAATTTCTTTTCTTTCCGCTACCGTCATACCTCTGATCATTCTTGCTATTGCCAATGCCGTTATATTTAAAACTCAGGCAAAAAAAGATGCTTTATCAAAAGTAAGAATCACTCTGCAAGGCGCAGAAAGAATTTACTATGCTCAGGCAAATCAGCTTAAAAATGCATTTCTTATAAGCAATTACAATCCATATTTTACAAAATCTTTAATAACTAAAAACAGGCGGTTTCTTAACAGTTTAGTCTATTCTTACAAAACAGCTTTTAATTACTCAGATTTAATTTGCGTGCTCAGCCGGTCAAAGATGATATTGGCTTCAAGCAGGAATAAAAGTAATATAAAATTAATTTTAAACGGTTTAATAGATAAATCCTTCAGCAGAGATACCCCTATCGTAAAAACCGTGTATATTAAAAATTATACGCAGAAAAAACTCGGATTAAATTATAATAACATCGGCAGTTCTATAAATAATCTTTTTTTGGTAACGGTTGTGCCTATTACGTATAAAGCTAAAGTAGTAGGGGGCATTTTAGGATTTATTAATTTGTATAAAGACGGTTATATTCCCAGAACTATTTATAACGATTACCATATGAATCCGGCGATATTCAGTTCTATTTTTCAGACTCAGACGGCTATTTCTACTATGAATATTCCCGGTAACATATTTGGCGTAGGTTCCAAACTTCCTTTTTCGATATATAAAAAAATATCTTTCGGTAAAAATTTTATAAATGAAATGAATTATAACGGTAAAAATGTTTTCGTAGCATTTCATCCGATTAAAGATATAAATAATAAAGTCGTAGGTTCCTTGGGTGTTTTGATTTCAAATCATGAATATGCGACTTTATTAAAAAAATCTGCCGTCTATTCAATTTTGGTTATCATCTTTGGTTTATTTATATCCTTAGTTATTACCTATTTTGCATCTAAAGATACTTTAAATCCTATATATATGACGCTGGAAGCCATTAAAAAATTTTCATCCGGCGAACTTGACACAAGATTAGTAATTAAAACGAATGATGAATTTGAAAAAATAGGAGAAGGTTTTACCGAAATGGCGGTAAATGTTCACGACAGAGAAGAAAGGATGCTCAAATACAACGAATTTTCCGATTTTTTAACTAAATCATTAGACTTTAATAATATTTTATCGGGAACATTAGATAAGCTTGAAGAACTGACGGATTCGGTTTCAGGAATTATTTACGAGGCTGTGGAAGTAGACGGCAATTCCCGACTTATTCCAAAAAAGTATTACGGCATAAGAAAATTTGTCGCTAAAGAATTTGATGCAGATGAAGGTATTGTAGGAGAATGTCTTACTAAAAAGAAAATTATATGGTTTCACGATATACCGGAAAATGCGATTTTGCTTAAAGCGCAGCTTTTGAGCGATGAAGCAAACGGAAAAACTATCGATTACGGTTTTTGCGAGGTTTTTCCAAAGGATATAGTTTGGCTTCCGCTATATATAGAATCTTCATCTAAAATTTCGATACCTTTAGGCGTCGTTATGCTTTCGAGTCTCAAGGGATTTAAAAAGGAAGATATAAGTTTCTTGGAGCATGCCGCAAAAGAGCTTTCTATTACGTTAGATAACGCAAGAATGCATCAGAAATTGGCTAAATTAAGTATCACAGATGAATTGACCGGATTATACAATAGAAGATACTTAAATGAATTTCTAGAAAGGGAGTTTAGTTTGGCTAAAAGGCATAATACCAGACTTTCATTATTAATGATGGATATTGACGATTTTAAACATCTGAACGATTTATACGGTCACCAGTTCGGAGACGAGGTTTTGAGGACGGTAGGGCAGCTCATTAATAATAATATAAGAGCAACAGATTTAGGCGCGCGCTACGGCGGGGAAGAATTTACCATAGTGCTTCCGCTAACAGATTTTGAAGGCAGTTTTGAAGTTGCAAAAAAGATTAAAGAACAGCTGTCAAAACATCAATTTAAAGGGATAGTTGAAAACATCACTATCTCTATCGGTATTGCCAATTATCCCGAATGCGAAGAATTTAATCATTTAAATTATACAAATAAAAACATTGCCAAAACTGAAACAGATGCGGCTGACAATAATGCTTTAAAAACCGACAAATCCGAGATTTTGATTAACGATGATAATGCTTTAAGAAACGGCAGCTTTAGCGCTTCGGATAATGACGCTTTAAAGAACGCTCATTCGGGCTCTGCAGATAATATTATTAAAATAAATACGATTGACAATTTAATCAAAATAGCCGATGATTATTTATATGAAGCAAAATCTAACGGAAAAAATACGATAGCAGGCTCCGACTGCGGAAAAAAAATTATTTATAAGTAAATTTATAAGTAAATCTCTATAGGTAGATTTTTAATAGCTTTTAATTTTATTTATTTAACTTTATATTTATATTTGGTATAATAAAAAACATGAATAATAAAAACACAGATAATAACGAAAACGAAGATAAAAAGACTCCGCTTTACGATAAACACCGCAATCTTGGTGCAAAGCTCGTTTCTTTCGCCGGTTTTTCGATGCCCTTATATTATAAAAGTATTATAGACGAACACCTTAACGTCAGAAACAATTCAGGACTTTTTGATATATCGCATATGGGAGAGATTATCGTAAAAGGAAAAGATGCAGGTATATTTTTAGATTATGTTCTCACGGCAGATATATCTTCTATTTTTCCAAACACGATAACATATTCTCTTATACTTAATGAAAACGGCGGCGTTATCGATGACTTGACCATTTATAAATTTTCTAACGAAAGCTATATGATTGTGGCTAATGCCGCTAATACGGAAAAAGATTTTGCATGGATTCACACGCAAATGCTCAATTTGCAAAAAACGAAAACCGATAACGGTCAGTATATGTTTCAGAATGTAACCGTTGAAAATTACAGCGAGAAAATCGGTCTGCTTTCCGTCCAAGGACCGAAATCGCGCAACATAATATATCCGCTGGTTGAAGACATTTCAGATAATTATGGAAGGGATGAAAATAATTTTTGTAATATATTTAATTTTCAGTATAATATTAAGTCTTTAAAAGAACTTAACCATTTTGAATTTAGCTGCGTCAGATTCAAAGAAATAGGTATAGAAGCGGTAATATCGAGAAGCGGATATACGGGTGAGTTCGGTTTTGAAATTTTTACCGATGCGGACGACGTTAACAAATTATGGGATTATATTCTTGAACATAAAGAGCTTTCAAATCTTTTGCCAGTCGGACTTGGAGCGCGGGATACATTAAGATTTGAAGCGGCTTTACCCCTATACGGTCACGAACTTGACGAGACTATAACCCCTTACGATGCAGGATTAGAAAAATATTTATCAAAAAATAAAGATTTTATCGGCAAAGAAGCTCTTGAAAAAATTAAAAATAAAGAAAAAAAATTAATATTTTTTAAACTGGCTGGAAAACAGATTCCAAGGCATCTGCAGAGGATACTTGACGAAAATCTTAAACCTATAGGATGCGTCGCCAGCGGAACGTACAGCCCGTTAAACAAAATGCCGATAGGCAGCGCTTACATTTCAGATTCTAATGTGACTCCTTCGATGTTAAAGAATTTCTATATAGATATAAGGGGTAATTTTGAAAAAGCGGAAGTAGTTATGCCTCCCTTTCACAAAATAAAAAAATAAATATCAATGGGAACAGACAGAGCAAATAATAAGATTAGATAAGATAAAATTAACTCAGTTAAGATAAAAACAATAAGCAATATCTGATAATTTGCATTGCTAATGATATTAGTTGCAGGTTATTATCGTTATGTCGTTATTATTGCATTGTTATTATTTATTATATAGACAAGCAAAGCAAAAATTAAGATAATATTTAAATAATATTTAAAAATAATAATTTTTGAAGGAGCTATAAAAAGATGGCGGATAATAATAAATTTTATTTTGCAAAATCTCATGAATGGATTAGTCCAAATTCAAATAATATTTATAATCTCGGCATATCAGATTTTGCGCAATCGGAATTAGGAGACGTAGTTTATGTCCAGCTTCCAGAAATAGGAAAGCAATATAAAAAAGACGAAAAAATAGGTGAAATAGAATCTGTCAAGTCTGTATCGGAAATTTATGCTCCCGTGGATCTAACGATAAAATCCGTAAATTCCAAACTAAATGAGACTCCGGAATTAATAAACAATGAACCTTTGGGAGATGGGTTTATTGCTCAAATAGAATTAAATAATCCTTCGGATTTATCGTTGCTGATGGATAAAAATTCTTACGAATCTTTTGTAAAATCAAACCATGAATAGTTTTCGCTATATTCCCGCTTCTATTGAAGAAATAAAAAAAATCTATAAATTTATCGGCATTAAAGATAAAAAAGAATTATTTTATAAAATTATAGGCGATATCCATTTAATCGAGGGAAAAGAACTTGATTTCATGCCTGATCAAATGGATGAATTATCGCTTTATAAGTATTTTTCCGATATAAACGATAAACTGCGCAGCAGCGGCAGTATACCTGTTTTTGCAGGCGCAGGCATATACGATCATTACGTTCCGTCAGCAGTTGATGCAATAATATCAAGAGCGGAATTTTATACCCCTTATACACCTTATCAGCCGGAAGTCAGTCAAGGAACCTTAATGGCGCTGTTTGAATTTCAATCTATGCTTGCATCAATTTTACAAATGGATACCGTTAATGCTTCAATGTATGACGGCGCTGAAAGTTTAGCTGAGGCAGTGCTTATGTCCTTGCGGATTTATCGCCAGAACCGCCAAACCGGTTCCGATGTCGGCAATAGCAAAAAAATTAAGATACTTGTTTCCAAAAGCGTTAATCCGATTTATATAGAAGTCGTTAAAACTTTTATTAAAGATTTAGATATTGTTATAGAATTTACAGATATTGATCCTAAAAAAGGCTATACCAACGCTGCTCATTTGAAGGAAAAATTACAAGAAAATAAAAATATTTGCGCTTTTATAGTCCAGCAGCCTAATTATTTCGGAATTATAGAGGATTTAGAAATTATCGAGAAAATAGTCCACAGTGAAAAATCAGCTTCATCGTCAAATCCGCATTTAATCGTCTGTTCTTCAGAACCTTTCAGTTTTGGAGTGATTGCGCCCCCCGGATTTTATAATGCCGATATTTTTGCAGGCGAAGGAAATAGCTTTGGCAACTATATGAATTTTGGAGGACCGCTGTTGGGTCTTTTTGCAGCAAAAAAAGAATTTATAAGGCAAATGCCGGGAAGAATTACCGGTAAGTCTAAAGACGACAAAAATCAGGACGCATATCTGTTTATTCTTGCAACCCGGGAACAACACATAAGGAGGCAGGCTGCAACATCTAATATTTGCACAAACAACTCATTGAATGCTTTAAGAGCTGCAGTTTATCTGTCTTTGTGTTCTAAAGAAGGATTTAAAGAAATATCCCTTCTAAATCTTAAATTGTCTCATATTTTATGCGAAAAACTGATAGATACAGATTTATTTTCTCTTAAATATACAGGAAATTTTTACAATGAATTTGTTATAGAAATAAATAATAAAAAAATGAATGCATCTGAATATATAAACGAAATGATGAAAAAAGGCATATTGGCCGGTATATCTTTAGAAGACGGCGGCAATGCAGTTTTAATAGCGGTAACCGAAAAAATAAGTATTAAAGATATAGACAATTACGTCAATCGCGCAGTTGAATTATTTTCTTGATATATTTATGTCATATAGAATTTTTAAAGGTTAAAAAAATTACGGCATCGGTTGTTTTTTTGAAGAATAGTATTTGCATCTGATTAACTCTATCGGCTATTATAATTATAAAACATTTTATAAATAGACGTCCATTCTTAATTTAAAATAATTAAACTAATTTATAATTTGTTCTAATCAATAATTTAAACAACTAAAATCATGAAAAAATTTCCCGGATCAAAAGGTCTCGTTTTTAACGAAGATTTGTTAATTAATCAAAGTTCAAAGGGACTGAGCGGCGTAAATATGCCTTCTAATAATTTAAGCGGCGTTCATATCGGTAAAACTGCTAAAGATTATATTGACGCAAAATTTTTAAGAAATGAAGAAAATTCTCCACTTCTGCTTCCTGAAGTATCTGAATCTACGACGGTAAGACATTTTACGCGTCTTTCAAGTTGGAATATTTGCGTAGATACGGCTTTTTATCCGTTAGGGTCATGCACAATGAAATATAATCCAAAAATTAATGAAACGATAGCCTCTTTAAATAATATAAAAAACTTGCATCCGATGCTGTCGGCAGCCTATATTCAGCCCGTTTTAAAAATAATCTATGAATTTAACAGACTATTGTGCGGATTAACAGGTTTGAATGAATTCACTTTTAATCCCCAGGCAGGCGCAGCCGGTGAATTTACAGGCATGAAGATTATTAAGAAATATTTTGAAGTTAAAAATGAGAAAAGAAATATTGTTTTAATTCCGGACAGTTCTCACGGAACTAATCCTGCAAGCAGCTATATAGCAGGTTTTACGCCGGTTGAAATTAAAACATTATTCGCTGACAAACCTGACGGTCACAGTAGTCGGGAAGGGGCGCAAAACAGCGGTAAAGACAATGAATTTGTTAGTATACAAAGTAAGTCCAAAGGGTATATCGATATAACCGAACTTAAGAAATATATCAATGAAGATGTTGCGGCAATAATGATTACAAATCCGAATACATTTGGATTATTTGAAAAAAATATCAGAGAAGTAGCCGAATTAATGCATAAAAACGGTTCTTTGGTTTATATGGACGGCGCTAATTTTAATGCTTTCATAGGTAATTGCAAAGTATCTGATTTTGGCGTGGACATACTGCATTTAAATCTGCATAAAACATTTTCGACGCCGCACGGCGGAGGAGGTCCCGGAAGCGGACCTGTCGGAGTTAAAGATTTTTTGAAAGAATTTTTGCCTGTTCCATACATTAGCGTTTGCAAGCAGACGCCTAACAATAAACAGGCGGCGGATGACGACGAGCAGGGCGATTATTACGAATTAAAAAATGAAAAAGAGCATTCAATCGGCAGAATTTCTTCATTTTACGGAAATTTTGCTATAATTTTAAGAGCATATTCTTATCTATTGTCTCTTGGAAAACAAAATATATCTAAAATTAGCGAAATAGCAATTTTAAACGCGAATTATATGAAAAAAAGACTTAAAGATACTTTTATTGAAAGCGACCCTTTTCCCGAAGAATTATGTATGCATGAATGCGTTCTAAACGATAATGTTTTTCAATCCGAAGGCATTTCTACTTTAGATTTTGCAAAATCTATTATAGATTATGGTTTTCATCCTCCTACAATATATTTTCCTAAAAATATTCACGGCGCGATTATGATTGAGCCTACAGAAACAGAATCGATAAAAACTATGGACAGTTTTATCGACGCTATGAAACAAATAAAGAAAAAAGGTAACAAATATAGTACAAAATCGCCTAAAAACACTAAAATAAGAAGACTTAACGAAGTATTAGCCAATAAAAATCCAATTTTTAAATAATTAATAAATATTGCGATAGTATTCATTTTGTAATAATTTAATATATAAAAGCAATAAAATAAATAAAAAAATATTGCAGCTTTTGTTGAAAAAAACTGCGGTTTGTGATATTATGTACTGTACGTATAATTAATAAACTAACCGATAAATAATTTATTACAAAAGGAGTATAAATATGGATTTCAAAGAGATTCAGTTTGAAGCCGCCGACGGCGGGGAAATACACGGCTCATTATTCGGCACATACCCTGATTCAGTCATATTGGCTCACGGTAAAGTTTTTAATAAAGAAAGTTTTTATGACCTTAGCGAAGTCCTTTTGAAAAATAAAATTACGTCGTTAGCGTTCGACTTTAGAGGGTACGGATTATCAAAAGCCGGCAGCAGCGGCTTGTCGGGATTAGGAGAAGATGCTATAGGCGCAATAAATTTTATGAAAACGCAGGATTTTGTTAAAAATATAACATTGCTTGGCGCAAGTATGGGCGGCAATGCCGTATTAAACGCAGCAAAATTATATAAACCTGAAGAGATAAAATCTGTTATAGCGCTTTCTTCCACGTTTGTGGACGGTGTTAATTTTATAGATATTCCAGTGCATTATCTTGGTTCCGAAGACGAAAAATTTGCCGAAGGAATTAAAAATATGTATAACAGCACGAAGTCTAATAAGTCTCTGCATCTGTTTAAAGGCAGCACTCACGGCCAAAATATTTTTGCTACGGAATTCAAAGATGAACTAACGGCGATGATTATTTCTTATATTAAAGAATAATATAAGAATGCCTGCTATATTTTTTGTATTTATAGTAATACTTTTTCAAAGAGCAAATACTATGATGGTGCAATCCATCAATCCGCTCTTTGTGAAGTACGTATTGCATACTAATCTTGTATACGTCGGAATAGCCACCGCCGTTTATGCCGCAAGCACCCTTTCTATCCGCTATATCGTAAGCGTCAGAGTAAAACCGATTCATATAACAAAATTTATAATTGTCGGAATGATTTTATTTTCTATGGCAATGCTGGGATATTTTTTTTCCGATTCGCTTATCGAATTTTTATCCTTTGTTGTTATTTCTGGATTTGCTACTGCTATAATAATGCCTTTTCTGCTTTCCTTGGTCAATTTTGTTTCCGATAAAAAAGATATAGAAAAAAATTTAACCATATATTCCTTGATGTTAAGCCTTGCTCTTGTAATGGGACCTATCTTCGGTACGTTTTTACTTGCTGTTTTAAAAATAAGATATGTTTATTTGCTTTTATTTACCTTTGCCGCTGCAGGTATTTTTTTTGCAATAAAAATTTACAAGACTGCAAAAAATAAAATTAAAGAAAAAATATGTCAGAAAAACAAGGTAATGTACGGAGAACCTAACCAAAATAATAATAATAACGGGCAAAAAAAAGATAAGCTTATTTTTAGACTCTTGAAAAATAAAAAATTTCTTGAGGTGATTTTTTATAATACTGTTTTTAGTATATGTTTTGCATCTATAGTAGCGTTTGGCGGTGTTTACGCACGCAATAATTTTAATGCGCCCTATTTTTTAATCACGCTGCTATTCGCGCTATTCTTCATATCTTCGCTGCTAATGCGCATTGTTCTTTTATTTCTTACGAAAAAAGGTAAAATAAAACAGAAAATGAATATAATGAATATTTCAATTTTGTTATCTTCATTATCCTTCGCGGCTATGTTTTTGTCGAATAATATTATTTTTTATGCACTGGCGCTTATTTTGCTCGGTATACCGCATGCTTTAATTTTTCCAATAGGAACCATGCGAATTTCTGAAGTGGTAGAGGTAAAACAGATTGTAGCCGCCAATACTATATATCAATCAAATTTTGATATAGGAGGTATTATAGGCCCGTTTTTTCTCGCTTATATAGGGGAAGCATATTCAATAAAATTAGTATTTTTATCGCTTGCCGTTTTTTTAATGCTGGCTTTTATATCGGGACGCATTTTTATGAAATTTATCGATTAGATTCCGATAACTTACCGGATTAATTAAATACGTCGGCATAAAAATTTTGCTTTTTAATATAATTTAATGTAAAATATTATAATTTAAATTTGTTTTTGTTTTAATCTTTGTTTTAATCTTTATTTCAATTTTATTATTATTTTAAAGTAAAAAATAAACGCATATTATATATACCAGATTATTCCTTATTTCACTGTTTTATAGCATGATAAATTTAATAAATTTCAAACTAAATTATGAAAGAACTTGACAATTTAAGAAATCAAATAGACGCAATAGATAGGGATATAGTCGATATCCTTAATAAGCGCGGAGAAATAGCCGTTAAAATCGGAGAAATAAAGTCCACGCACAACAAGACTTATTACAATCCTTCCAGAGAAAATGAAGTTTACAAAAATGTCAGATTGCTAAATAAAGGACCTTTGAAAAACGAGCACATCGTAAATATCTTCAGAGAAATAATGTCGGCATGTATATCTATCGAAGCAAGCATCAAGATAAGCTATTTTGGACCGGAAGGCACGTTTACGCATCTTGCGGCTATTAAACGTTTTGGACAGTCAAGAACGCTCATTCCCGTTAAAACAATCGGAAATGTATTCGATAATGTCGTTAAAGGATTATCGGAATACGGAGTCGTACCGGTTGAGAATACGACGGAAGGAATGGTTAATGCGACGCTGGATATGTTCGTGAATTCTAACGTGACTATAATAGGGGAAGAGCTGATTCCTATCAGCCATTTTCTGTATTCTAAAGAAACGGATAAAGAAAAAATTAAAAAGATATATTCGCATCCTCAAGCGTTAGCTCAATGCAGAAATTTTCTTGAAGAAAATTTTAAAAATGCGGAATTAATAGACTCATTTTCAACCGCTGATGCCTGTAAAATAGCTATCAATGAAACCAATACGGCAGCGATAGCTTCAGAAGCTGCAGGGCGCATATTCGGGCTCAATGCGCTTTTTTCCCACATTGAAGATTTTACCAACAATTATACAAGATTTTTGATAATATCTAATGGAGAAAAGACCGTTAAAACACATCACGACAAAACTTCCATATTATTTTCCATAAAAAATTCAGTTGGAGCCTTATATAAGATATTAAAACCTTTTTACGACAATGAAATTAATATTACAAAAATAATTTCCAGACCGTCAAAGAAAATGAACTGGGATTATTTATTTTTTATAGATGTAGATTGCCATGAATCTGAAGAAAGCATAAAAAAAGCAATTGAAAATATTAAAGAATACACTATTTTTGTTAAAATACTCGGTTCTTATGAATATGCAACTATATAATATAAATATAAATATAAATAATATAAATATGAATAATATAACTATAAATAAAACATAGTTAAAAATAATATGACTGAAAATAAATTTAAAGATAAGTTAGAAAATAACGAATTTGTTTATACATCCGAAGTTTCTCCCGAAAGAGGCACTGATTTGTCCAAGATCAAGATTATTCTAAAATCGTTAGAAGATAAAATAACGGCTTTTAATGTCACGGACAATCAGGGGGCTAATATGAAAATGTCGTCATTAGCCGCTTCGATATATATTAAAAGTATCGGAGGAGAGCCTATCTTTCAGCAAACATGCAGAGATAGAAATAGGATGGCTCTCGAGTCGGACCTTTTAGGCGCTTCGGCGCTTGGAATAAATAATGTTCTTACGCTGACCGGAGATTATATAACTTTTGGCGACCATAAACATGCAAAACCTGTTTATGATATAGATTCCGTTAATTTAATAGAAATCATCAAAGGGTTTAACGGCGGATATGATATGAACGGAAATGTTTTAAACGGTAAAACTGATTTTTATATAGGGGCAGCCGTTAATCCTGAATCAAATCCTTTAGAGCCGCAGCTTATAAAGTTTGAAAAGAAAATAAAAGCAGGATGTAATTTTTTTCAGACGCAGGCGGTTTTTTCCGTTGAACATTTCGAGAAATTTTATGATTATTATAAGAATTATAAGGATATAAAAATTATAGCAGGCATATTTATATTGAAATCTGCAAAAGTGGCAAGATTTATGAATAAGAATATTCCAGGAATATATATACCGCAGTCGATTATCGACGAATTAGAAAATTCAAGCAATCCTTTGAAAACCGGCATTGAGATATCTGCAAGAATTGCAAAAGGCCTAAAAAATATAGTAAACGGATTACATATAATGGCATTTGGGGTAGAAGATTCTATATCCGATTTTTTAAAAAGTTTTGAAGAATAATGTTTTAAAAATTTAAATAAAATTAATTTATAAAAAAATAATTTTTGCTTAATAATTTATATATTAGCATTGACATTGGATTTTAAATAGGTTATAATTTTTATAACGATGATGTAAAAATAGAATAAAATAATTATAAATTATAAAATAAGGACATAAATTATGAAAGAAGTCAGAATACACGGAAGAGGCGGGCAAGGTTCTGTAACTATGGCATCTATTCTTGCGCTAAGTTTTTTTGACGACGGAAAATATTGTCAGGCTTTTCCGTCCTTCGGCTCCGAAAGAACGGGTGCGCCTGTCCAAGCTTTTGCAAGAGTATCCGATAATCCGATTAGGACAAGGCATCAAATTTACGACCCCGATTACGTTGTAGTTCAGGATGTTACCTTAATAACCTCCGTTCCAGTTGCTATAGGGCTTAAGGATAACGGAAAATTGATAATAAATACCGAAACAGATTTAAAAGAAATTATTAAAAATTTTGGTGATAATAAAATAAATGAGTCAAGTATTATTTTGTTTCCAGCTTTAAAAATAGCGATGAAAATATTGGGCAAACCGATAGTTAACACCACTCTTCTTGGTGCTTTTTCAGCTATTACCGGTGAAGTCTCTATAGATTCAGTCAAAAAAGAAATAGAAGCAAGATTTGGTTCAAAATTAGGGAAAATTAACGCCGATGCTGCTCAGGCTGCGTACGATTATATTAAAGGAGATAAAATTGGATTTTAAATTAGGCATTATAGCCAGACCGGGGTCTGCACTTTCAAATAAAACAGGGTCGTTCAGGAGTGAAATTCCTGTTTTTAAACATGAAAAATGTACAGGATGCGATTTATGTATATATTATTGTCCTGAGGGTGTAGTTTTTGGCGATAAAAAGACAAAAACATATAATTTTGATGATGATTATTGCAAAGGATGCGGAATTTGCGCTGAAGAATGCCCTGTTAACGACATTGAGATGTTTCTTGTAGAAAAATAATTATACATTTATCGTAATAAAAAAAAGGGATATTATTTTTTATCCATTATTATAAACTAATTAATCGGTTAATTACTTATTTGTATATACGGTTAGTTAATTAGCTAACCGACAAAATAAATTGTTAATTAATCGGTACTATATATTATTTAAAATTTAAAAACGGTGAAATAATTATGAAAAAAGTTCTGGAAGGTTCGATGGCAATTTCAGATAGCATTAGAATGACCGAACCAAAAGTAATTTCTGCCTATCCGATTACCCCGCAAACCCATATAGTCGAACATCTTTCGCAAATGGTAGCAGACGGAGATTTAAAAGCAGAATATGTTATGGTAGAAAGCGAACATTCGGCTGCTTCCGTTGTTTTAGGCGCCAGCGCGTGCGGCGTAAGAACTTATACTGCCACGGCAGCGCAAGGTTTGCTATATATGGAAGAGGTTATTTACAATATTGCGGGTATGCGCCTGCCTGTTGTTTTAACTGTTGCCAATAGAGCTGTATCGGCTCCTATCAGTATATGGAACGATATGCAGGATTCTATGGCATTACGAGATTCAGGAACAATTCAGTTAGTTGCGGAAAACAATCAAGAAGCCTATGACATGCATATTCAGGCATATAAAATTGCGGAAAATCCTAATGTCATGCTCCCCGTCATGGTTTGCGTCGATGGTTTTGTATTGACTCATACTTTTGAAGTTGTTGAAACGATTGACGATATTGAAAAAGTCAGAGAGTATTTACCGCCGTTAAATATGAAATACACGCTTGATGTAAATAATCCATTTTCTTTCGGCACTGTTGGAGAGCCTTCGGTATATATTGAAACACGATTTAGGCTTTCAAACGCTATAAATAATTGTAAAAGCATTATAGTTGATGCTGCGAACGATTATAAAGAAATGTTTGGAAAATATGAAGGCGCGCTTATAGATACTTATAAAATGGATGACGCCGATACGGTTATCGTTGCAATGGGTTCGGTTCTCGGTACTATAAAAGATGTCGTAGACGGATTGAGAGAGTCCGGCAAAAAAATAGGCGTTCTTAAAATAAGGTCATTCAGGCCTTTTCCAGCAGATGAAATTGTGGATGCGTTAAAAAATATTAAAAATGCTATTGTTATCGAAAAAGCGGTATCCCTTGGAAAAGGCGGAATATTGTCCTGCGAAATCAGGGATGCGTTGTATCAGCACAGGATTAATTCAGTTAATGTGAACGGTTATGTAATGGGACTTGGAGGAAGGGATATAACGCCGAAAAACATATATGACCTTATAATTAAAGCTGAAAAAGAAGAAGATGTAGACGGAGAGTTTTTTGGTTTAAATAATGAATTATTAAATAAAGTTTTTTAAAATTTAAGAAATTAATAAAAAGTTATTAAGAATGCGTTTTTGTATTAGAATTTTGCAGAAATTAAAATTAATAATGAGGTATATAAATTATGCTAACAAATATTCTAACAAAAGAAGATACTCATAAACAGCTGTTTACAATGGGTCATACCGGATGTTCCGGATGTGCGCAGTCAATGGCCGTAAAGCTTATTATGCAGGTTCTTGGAAAAAACACCATTGCGACGTCTGCTACAGGCTGTTTAGAAGTTTTTTCTACGAAATTTCCGGAATCGTCGTGGAATATTCCGTGGATTCACTCTTTATTCGAAAATTCAGCCGCTATTGCTTCCGGAATTGAAGCTGCATTGCAGATTACAGGTAAAAAAGAAGGCACTACCGTATTGTCTCAAGCAGGCGACGGAGGTACTGCAGATATCGGTCTTCAAGCTTTGAGCGGAATGTTTGAAAGAGGGCATGACGTACTTTATGTCTGTTATGATAATGGAGCATATATGAACACAGGGTATCAGAGAAGCGGTCTGACCCCGTACGACTCCTATACTACGACAAGTCCTTCAGGCAAAATATCTTTCGGAAATAACAGACCTAAAAAATATATGCCGGAAATAGCGATGGCTCATAAAATACCGTATACAGCTGTTGCTTCGGCCGGATATCCTATTGATTTACAAAAGAAAGTAAAAAAAACTTTGTCTATAAAAGGTCCTAAGTATTTACAGGTAGATGTTCCTTGCGTCCCGGGTTGGAAATATGAACCAAGATATTCGGTTAAAATAGCTCAGCTTGCCGTCCAAAGCGGTCTTTATCCGTTATTTGAAGCTGAATACGGTAAAATTACCTCCGTAAAAAAAATCAGCAAGAAAGTTCCCGTCGAAGAATATCTTAAGCTTCAGGGAAGGTTTAAACATTTATTTAAAAATGAAGCAGGCAAGGCTGAAATTGAAAAAATTCAAAAAATTGCCGATGAAAATATCGAACAGTTCGGTTTGCTTTGATGTCCGATAAAGATAACTGTATTGTAAATTATGAAGATAAAATTATCGACGGTAGAAAAATTGCCGCCTATATAGAGTTATCTTTAAAAGAAAAGGTTGTTCATTTAAAAAACAACGGGATTATTCCCTGTATATACGTTATACTTATAGGGGATAATCCCGCTTCCGTTATATATGTAAGAAATAAAGAAAACGCCGCAAACAGATGCGGCATAATGTCAAAAAAGATTATCCTTCCAGTTGATATTTCAGAAAGCGGATTATTAAATAAAATAAATGAATTAAATGACGATCCGCTGGTTCATGGAATACTCGTTCAGCTCCCTGTTCCTTTACACATAGACGAAAATAAAATAATGGAAGCAATTTCTCCGGATAAAGACGTTGACGGATTTCATCCGTTTAACGAGGGGAAGATATTTACCGGAAATTCAAGTTTTTATCCGTGCACTCCTTTCGGTATTATAAAAATGCTTGATTATTCAAATATAGAATTAAAAGGCAAAAATGTTATAATAATAGGTCAAAGTATTATTGTGGGTAAACCGCTGTCTATTATGCTTATGAATAGAAATGCGACCGTTAGCGTTCTTAATATTCATACAAATAATATAAAATGCTGGACTAAAATGGCGGATGTTTTAATATCCGCCACAGGTAAAGCGCATCTTATAGACGAAAGTTTTGTGAAGGACGGCTCTGTGATTATCGACGTCGGTATATCTAAAGTTAACGGTAAAATATGCGGCGACGTCAATTTTGACAGCGTTATTAAAAAGGTATCAAAAATAACGCCGGTTCCAGGCGGAGTAGGTCCCGTAACTGTTGCCGTACTTATGGAAAATACCGTTAATGCCGCTTTACGATTTTTAACCAATAATTAACAATTAACGTCAAATAGCTATCGATAAAGTTTAAAAAGTAATTAAATAAAAAAATAATTCATCGCTTTCAGGCAAAACCGTTCTATATTTAACTAACATTGCCGAGAAGTCTCGTTTATACGGGCGCGGCAGTTTACTCGAAGAGTCTATTGTATATGATAGTAACAAAACAAAAAACGTTAGAAGATATTATTAAAAAAATTAAAGGTTCTACTTTTATATTCGGCTGCGGAATATGTTCTGATACGTCAAGAACCGGCGGTCCTAAAGAAGTTGAAGCTATGAGAAAAATTTTAGAAAATAATAATATTAAAGTCAACGGCACTTATATTATTGACGCAATGTGCCACCTGCAAAAAGTCAAAAAAGCGGTAAGAGACAACGAAGAAAGCATAAAATCGTCAGAATCCGTTATAGTTCTGTCATGCGGCAGCGGAGTTCAGTCCGCAGTAAGTTCACTTAGTTTGTTAGATAAAACCAAAAAAGTTATTTCAGGCGTAGATACAATGTTTCTTGGCAATATAGAATCATTATCGTCGCTGAAGGAGATGTGTTCTTTATGCGGAGAGTGCGTTTTAAACGAAACCGCCGGAATTTGTCCGGTTACGCTATGTCCTAAAGGACTTTTAAACGGTCCTTGCGGAGGAATGAAGAATTATAAGTGTGAAGTTGATGAAAATTTGGATTGTGTCTGGGTCAAAATTTATGAAAGGTCAAAAGTCCAAAATTCTTTAGAAGATATTAAAAAAATTGCTTCGCCAAAAGACTACTCCGTGAAACAGCCGGTCGGAGCGATTAAATTTAAAGGTTCGCATTAACCCCGTTATGTTTTTAAATAATTTTAATTTTTATCAAAAAAAAGGATATTTTTCGATATGTCTTTTAATATTAAAGCACCGGAATACATATACAAAATTGAGCCTTATATTCCCGGAAAGCCTATAGAAGAAGTAGAAAGGGAAAGAGGCATCAAAGATATCGTTAAACTTGCATCTAATGAAAATCCGCTCGGACCTTCTCCGTTTGCGGTTAAAGCTGTTAGAAACCATTTGAAAAATTTAAACAGATACCCTGACGGCTCCGGATTTTATTTAAAAACGGACTTAAGCGAATATTTTAAACTACAACAGGATAATTTTATACTCGGAAACGGTTCAAACGAACTTATAGATATAGCAGTAAGAACGTTTTGTTTCAAAGATGAAAATGTCGTTGCGCCTTTTCCTTCATTTGTCGCCTATTATCTGGCTGCGGAGCAGCTGGGCATAAAATTAAAAATTTCAAAATTATCAGCCGGCTATAAACTTGATTTAGATTCAATGTTGACATTAGTTGACGATAAAACAAAAATAATTTTTGTGTCAAATCCTAATAATCCTACCGGTACATTTTATAAAGCAAAAGAAATATTGCGATTTATTGATAATATAAGAAAGGATATATTGGTTATAGTTGACGAAGCTTATATAGAGTATATCGCCGGCGAGTCGATATTAGATTTGATTTCTCTTAAAGAATATAGCAATATTCTTGTGCTAAGAACATTTTCAAAAGCTTATGGTCTCGCGGGCTTAAGAATTGGTTACGGTATTGCCTGTAAAGAACTGCTATCGCTTATGGATAGAGTAAGGGAGCCTTTTAACGTAAACTCTTTAGGATTAGAAGCGGGACGAGCAGCCTTAAAAGATAAAGAATTTATTAAAAAAGTGATAGAAGCTAATGAAAATGAAAAAAAATATCTTTACAGCGCTTTTAAAAGACTGAATATAAATTATATTGAAACCGGCGCCAATTTTATCCTTGTTGATTTAAAAGATAAAAAAGCCGTCGATATTAACGAAAAATTATTGAATAAGGGTGTAATCGTCAGACCGATTAACAGGTTTATCT
>JAKAQK010000021.1 GCA_021822625.1 bacterium
AACGGCTCATCATCTTGATGATTTTGCCGAAAATTTTTTGATGAGGGCAATTACGGGCGGCGGGAGCGGTTCTATAGCGGGGATAAACGTTAAGAACGGCATAATTATTCGTCCTTTTATCAAATTTTCCAAAAATGAAATTATTGATTTTGCCGGTTTAAATTCAATTAAATTTTTTGAGGACTGCACCAATTATCAGGAAAATATTTTCAGGAATAATATAAGATTAAATATTATTCCAGAATTTAAAAAAATAAATCCGTCGTTTCTCGGCACTTTATATAAGACTTCCGAAGTTCTTAGAAAAGATGATGAATTTATTGAAAATTACGCAAAAGAAATTTTCAAAAATACTATCTTAAATACTGCATATAAGGCTTCAGGTATTTTAACTTTTAATGTTGGTCATTTGCTAAAACTTCCGGAAGCAGTTTTATATAGGTTAGTTAAACTTGCTACATATGAAATCTCGAGCGCAAAGGATAGTATAAACAATAACAGCCCTAATGATTATGATAATATTGCCAATAACGAAAATTTTATTTCATACGGTAATTTTAAAAATTTTTTAAATATCATAAAAAGCGATAAACCTAATATTTCATTTAATCTTAATAAAAATGTAAGAATAATTAGAAGTTATGAAAATATAATTTTTGAAAAGATAGAAAATAATAAATATATCGGTAAGATACATGATATTAATTATTATTTTCCGTTAAATCATAAACATTATGAATATTCAATTAATTGTGACGCTCTTATTGAAAAAAATAATGCAAATAGTATAAAGACGATTAATAAATCGGTTGTTTATAGAAAAGTTCATATAAAAGAAATAAACGTTGACCTGATAATAGGAAAATTGAACATCGTCAACGCAGCGGCAACTATAAATAAATTAATGAAAAAAAAATTTAAAAAGAATTCTGCTAACGCCATATTATTTGATTTTGACAAGCTATTATTTCCCGTAACAATTAGAAATTTTATTAACGGCGATAGATTTATTCCTTTGGGTATGCATCATGAAAAAAAAGTTAAAAATTTTTTTATAGACAAAAAAATACCTGAATTATACAGACATAACTTGCCTGTTATCCTTTTCGGCGGACAAATCGTATGGCTCGGATTTATTATGATGAGCGATATTATAAAAATAACGGAGTTTACAAAAAATATCGGATATATTAAATTATTAAATAATAATAAATGAAATAACATAGTATTTAATAATTAATGTGATGACTAAGCTAAATTGTTGTAGTATTATAATTTATTAAAAAATAATAACTGAAACAATCATTATACTATTATAGTATTTTTGAAGTATATAAGGCGTGCATATAAAAGCATATAAAATTAATAAATAAAAAACATTATATTTATATTGAAAAAAAAACTTAAATATGACATATTTAATATTGAATATATATTAAAAATATTTTTACATTTATAGAGTACCGCTTGAAGGATTTTAAGTTTATAATTTTAGTTTACAAGTTACAACATAAAAAATAACATTAAATGCAGAAATATATAATTACAGCAGGTATCTTTCCGTCTACAATTTAATTAAAACATAACAAATAAAATAACTTACGCGATATAATTAATAAACTGTTAATATGAATTATAAATTATTAAGAATTAAGGAGGATATTCTAATTTGAATCCCAAAATTAAAAATATTTTATTATGGGTCTTTATTATTTTTTTAATGATATTTATATTTACAATGTTCAATCATCATAAACCTAAATCTCAAAAAATAATATTTTCTTCATTATTAAGCGACATAAAAGCAGGTAAGATAAAAAGTATAACGATTGAATCCCACAATATATTGGGAGTTTTCAAAACAGGTAAAAAATTCAAATCCTATGCGCCGACGCACCCCGGTTTGGTTCCTTTATTAGAAAAATATAAAGTGCCGATAACCGCAAAACCAGTGCCAAGTTCTCCGTGGTATATGTCGTTTTTATTATCATGGCTGCCTATGATTCTTATTTTAGTCGCATTCTGGTATTTTTTCTGGAGACAGATGCAGGGAGGAGCCGGAAAGGCAATGTCTTTTGGTAAATCTAAAGCAAAATTGATGGATGAATCCACTAAAAAGATAACTTTTGCAGATGTTGCAGGCATAGATGAATCTAAACAGGAGCTTGAAGAGATTGTAGATTTTTTAAAAGATCCTAAAAAATTTACAAAATTGGGCGGCAGAATACCTCACGGAGTATTGCTTGTCGGACCTCCTGGCACAGGTAAAACTCTGCTTGCAAAAGCAATAGCCGGTGAAGCCGGAGTGCCTTTTTTCAGCATAAGCGGTTCAGATTTTGTCGAGATGTTCGTCGGAGTCGGCGCATCAAGAGTAAGGGATCTTTTTGCTCAGGGTAAAAAAAATGCTCCATGCATAATATTTATCGATGAAATTGACGCCGTAGGACGACACAGAGGAGCCGGTTTAGGCGGAGGACACGATGAAAGAGAACAGACTCTAAATCAGCTGCTTGTTGAAATGGATGGATTTGAAGCCAACGACGGAGTAATTTTAATCGCCGCAACCAATAGACCCGATGTTTTAGACCCCGCCCTTTTAAGACCGGGTAGATTTGACAGGCAGGTAGTTGTTCCTAAACCGGATATCAGAGGAAGAGAAGGGATACTAAAAGTTCATACCAGGACGATACCTTTGGACAAAGACGTCGACCTTGGAGTTATAGCACGGGGAACGCCCGGATTTTCAGGCGCCGATATTGCCAATATGGTAAACGAATCAGCTTTATTGGCTGCGAGAAAAAATAGAACAACCGTCAAAATGGAAGATATCGAAGAAGCTAAAGATAAAGTTATGATGGGTACGGAAAGACGCAGTATGGTCATAAGCGATAAAGAGAAAAAAATAACCGCTTTTCACGAATCCGGACATACTATCGTAGCAAAAATGCTTCCAGGAAGCGACCCTATACATAAAGTTACGATTATTCCCCGCGGTATGGCAATGGGATTGACGCAGCAGCTTCCTATAGATGAAAAGCACAATTACGATGAAGAATTTCTTCTGAACGAAGTTACCATTCTTCTCGGCGGTAGAAGCGCCGAAGAGTTGATATTTCATTCTATGACCACCGGCGCATCAAACGATATTGAAAGAGCTACCGATATTGCAAGAAAAATGGTTTGCGAATGGGGGATGAGCAAAAAGTTAGGACCTCTTACGTTTGGGAAAAAAGACGAGCAGATTTTTCTCGGAAGAGAATTTGCACAGCATAAAGACTATTCTGAATCGACCGCCGTCGTAATTGACGGTGAAGTTAGAGACATAGTAGAATCTAATCATGAGAGAGCTTTAAAAATATTAACCGATAATATGGATATATTAAATGATCTTGCAAATACCCTGATTGAAAAGGAGACGGTTAACGGCAACGATATAGATGCAATAATTTTAGCGCATAAACCAGACTATAAAAATAGCGATTTAAAAAATATTTCTCCCGAAACTATAGCGGAGTGAGTTATGCATGCTTATCTGGTCGATGTTTTTAATTCCCAATTAGCAGTTGGTGAATTGGATAAAATAGGCGTTTCAAAATCCGGAAAGTATATTATGTCCAATAAGCTTATTTTTATTGTTATTAAGCTTAAGAATATAAATTCTACCGCATTAAATATACTAAAACAGGAAGCTTTAAGCATAGGGGCTGAATTAGCAAATCATCGGGATGTTATAACAGGAAAAATTAATATATCGGACGGAATTTTATTCGGCACTCTAGTTCAACTGCGTATTATTATAAAAAAGATAAGGCATCAGCAATTTGGTCTTAAGGAGCTTTCTTCCGATATTGAAAACATATTGGATGTAGTTAATATTAACGTTGAGCACATTGACCAAAATAATTCCGATTCAAAATTTAAAATATTAAAAACAAATAAAAAAGACATAACGTTCGGAAAAATTCCTTTGCTCATGGGAATTCTAAATGTTACTCCCGATTCATTTTCTGACGGAGGACTATATTTTAATTTTGAAGATGCCGTTAATAGAGGATTTGAAATTGTAAAGGAAGGAGCGGATATAATTGATATCGGCGGCGAATCTACAAGACCGGGGGCAGATTTTATTGATAGCCAGACGGAAATAGACAGGGTATGTCCCGTAATTAAAAAATTATCTGACAATATAGACGTTCCTATTTCAATAGATACCAGAAAGCCCGAAGTTGCAAAAGAGGCAATTTTGGCTGGGGCTGCCATAGTAAACGATGTTTCTGGTTTGACGTATAAACCTGGCGATATGGTTAATGTATTAACGGCATACGATGTTCCATATATTTTAATGCATTCCAGGAATAAAAATCCGCAGAATATGCAGATTGACGTGGAACCTTATAATGATGCAGCGTTTGATATTATTCAATATTTTAGCGAAAAGCTATCATATTTAAAATCTAAAGGTTATGATATCAATAAAGTAATTTTAGACCCGGGTTTCGGTTTTGCAAAATCGGCGGAAGACAATTATGCCCTTTTAAATTATATATTGTCTTTCAAATCCCTGAATTTGCCTGTTTTAGCCGGCGTTTCGAGAAAATCTTTTATCAAAAAGATTACGGACGGGCAAAAGGAAGCTCTGCTTATCGGCAATATTGCATTAGCATCTTATCTTGCCTTGAAAAATATCGATATTATCAGAGTTCACGATGTAATGCAGACTAAAACAGCTTTAAATGCTATTGCAGCATTGAAATAAAATCTCGTAAGTCGTCAATAACTTCAATTTATATTCAACAGTAAATTTTATATTAATTTTTTTATATGCTTTCCTTATTGCTTCAAAATTTTGGTTGGCAGGATATTGTCGATATATTATTTGTAGCTTTTATAATATACCGCATATTAATGCTTATCAAGGGTACAGGGGCATTCCAGGTATTAATCGGACTTATCGTAATCTTTTTAATTTTTTTAATAGCGGTAATTTTAAAACTTTATGCTACGGAATTTATCTTCGGCGATTTTTTAAGTTCAATAATTATCGTTATAATAGTACTTTTTAGGAATGAAATAAGAAAAGCTCTGATTGACGTAGGAAAAAATCCGTTTGCTATTGCCCGCAACAAACTTGAAAAAGTAAGTATAATAGAAGAAACCTCGCATGCAGTTATAGAGCTGGCAAATAAACGGATAGGGGCGATAATTGTTTTTGAAAAAAATGTATTTCTTGGAGATTATTTAAAAATAGGGATAAAATTAGATTCTTTAATTTCCAAAGAATTACTGATTAGTATTTTTACGCAGCCTTCCCCTCTTCATGACGGTGCGGTTATTATACAAAAGGGCAGAATTTCTGCCGCTTCGTGCTATCTTCCTTTGTCAACCGATGAAAATATAGACCAGAATTTTGGCACAAGGCACAGGTCGGCTATCGGACTTTCAGAATTAACTGATGCTTTTTCTATAGTGGTTTCCGAAGAAACAGGATATGTTTCGATAGTAATGCCTAAAAAAATTATTAAAATTTCAAACATAGAAGAGTTAAGGGTTATTTTATTTAAAAATATCTCCGAACAGATTAATGAAAATAAATTATTATTAAAATCAGTTTATGAATTAATTTTTGGCGCCAAGAAAACTGATAATAATAGTGAGAATGACGACAGCGACGATGAATAAAAATTTAAGAAATATAATAAATATAATAAAAGATAATTTTTGGTTAAAATTAATTTCTTTATTTATCGCTATTTTTATATGGATATATGTTATAGGCGGAAAAAAATACGATATTAATTTGCATGCAGGTCTTAAGATATATGCATTGCCAAAAGGGCTTGCCATCAGTAATACTCTGCCGAAAAAAATTATAGTAAAGTTAAGGGGTTCAAAAATTTCATTTATGAAATTAAACAAAAAAATATATTTCAGGATTAACGGCAGTTCCCTTTTAAGTAAAAAAAATACGTTAATATTAGGGCAGTCATATTTAAATTTACCTTCGGGAATAAGGGTTATAAGGATTTATCCTAAGATAATTCCTGTAATTATAAGCAGAGTCGTAGTAAAATATATAAAAATTTTGCCCATATTTAAAGGAAAATTTAAAAAGGGCTATTATTTAAAGAATATTTCATTTTTTCCGCAATATGTTAAAATTAAAGGACCTAAAGATATTGTAGATAATCTTTCAGTCATTACGACAAAAAAAATAAATATCAGCAATGTTAATAACAATGAATCGGTAAGGGCAGAATTGCTTGACCCGACAAAATTAATTAAAATCCTATATAATAGAAAAATTAATATAAATCTGATTGTGGGAAGGATTAAAAAAAATGCGTAAATTATTTGGAACGGACGGCGTAAGAGGTATTGCCAACAAAGACCCGCTGACGCCTGAAAACGCCTTGCGGCTCGGCATGGCGCTAATCTACATTTTAAATTTAAAATCTCCCGAAAAAAAATTAAAAATAGTTATAGGAAAAGATACTCGAATTTCAGGCTATATATTTGAAACTGCTCTTTCTTCCGGTATTTGTTCCATGGGTTCCGATGTGTATCTTATAGGTCCTATGCCTACCCCCGGCGTTGCGTTTATAACGTCAAGTATGCGGGCAGACGCAGGAGTCGTAATTTCTGCATCGCATAATCCATATTATGATAACGGTATAAAATTTTTTGACAGCAGGGGATTTAAATTTCCTGAAGAGATTGAATATAAAATAGAAGATATTTTTTTTTCGTCTATACTTGATTCAAGTAAACTTAGACCGATAAATGCTAATGTAGGCAAAGCGCACCGGATTGACGACGCAACCGGCAGATATGTAATTTTTGCGAAGCTCACATTTCCGAAATGTTTAACGTTAAACGGACTTAAAATTGTAATTGACTGTGCAAACGGCGCGGGTTATAAAGCTGCTCCTGAAGTGTTCAGCGAATTAGGAGCAGAAGTCATAGTTGTGGCATCGAGACCAGACGGTCTAAACATAAATGAAAAATGCGGTTCTACGTATCCGGAATTTTTAAGTTCGGAGGTTCTGAAAAACAATGCCAACTTAGGCATTGCTTTTGACGGAGACGGCGACAGAGCTATTTTTTGCGATGAAAACGGCAATATTTTGTATGGAGATGAATTTCTTGCCATTTGCGCTTTATATATGAAAAATATCGGGGAATTAAAAAATAACGGGGTAGTTACGACGTCTATGTCTAATATAGCTCTTGAAATATTGATGAAGAAAAACGGCATTAATATAATATATGCCGATGTCGGCGACAGATATATAATGGAAAAAATGGTTGAACAGGGATATAATCTCGGCGGCGAGCAATCAGGACACGTTATTTTTTTGGACGATGCAAACACTGGAGACGGTATAATATCCGCTTTAAAACTTTTAACTATTATGATAAAATTAAATAAATCGCTTTCTGAACTGAGAAAGGTTATGACTCCTTTTCCTCAGGTTTTAATAAATATAGATGTTCCTTATAAAAAAAATTTAGATGAATTGCCTGAATTTAATAAAAAAATTAATTATTACAATGAAATATTAGAAAATAGAGGAAGAATTTTTGTAAGATATTCAGGAACGCAAAATTATTTAAGAATTTTAGTAGAAGGTGAGGACGGCGAAGAAATCAAAAAGATAGGGCTTGACCTTAAAGAAGAACTGCTGAAGCATTTTTAGTATATTATTTAATATTATTTTATTTAATATTATTCGGAGGTTTTTGAATTTATATGAAATTAGGCGTTAATATTGACCACGTTGCAACTCTAAGAAATGCGCGCGCAGGGGATTTTCCGTCGCCTCTTTCTGCCGCTTTCGCTGTTTTGGAAGCCGGCGCTTTTAATGTGACTTGTCATTTAAGAGAGGATAGACGGCATATAAAAGAAAGCGATATAAGATTAATTTCTGAACAGACAAAAAGATTAAATTTGGAAATGGCTGCAAACGATGAGATAGTTTCCATAGCGCTTGATGTCATTCCAAGGTCAATTACGCTTGTTCCCGAAAAACGTCAAGAATTGACCACTGAGAGCGGTCTCAACGTCGCTCTCGATATCGAAAGATATAAAAAAATTAATAATAAGTTCAGAACTAAGGATATAAACGTATCGGCATTTATCGAACCTGAAGAAATTCAAATTGAAGCAGCAAAAAAAGCAGATTTTAATTTTATCGAGATTCATACCGGAAAATATGCTCAATATCTTGACCCTTATAAACGGCAAGGAGAATTGGCAAAAATTAAAAAAGCGGCTGAATTTGCTTTAAGTATAGGGCTTAACGTAAATGCGGGGCATGGATTAAATTATGAAAATACCGAAGACATAGCTGAAATAAAAGGAATATACGAACTTAATATAGGCTATTCTATTGTAGCGCATGCAATATTTGCCGGTCTTAACAATGCCGTCAAAGAAATGCTTGAAATTCTTAAAACAGCCGAATTAATAAAACGCTGCGGATAATAAAACAACTAAAGGACTCTATAGGTGATTAGCGGGGTAGGCGTCGATATTGTAGATATAGAAAGGATTAAATATCTGCTGGAAAATTACGGCGATAGATTTTTAAATAGGGTTTTTTCGTCAGCCGAATTAAATAATATTGCTCAAATTAAAAATAAAAGCAATATTGCACAAAAATTAGCCGGTTTTTTTGCGGCAAAAGAGGCTTTTTTAAAATCTTTGCATATAGGACTTTTTTCTATACCGCTAAATTGTATAAGCGTATTTAACAAGCAAAGCGGGGCTCCTTTTTTATTTGTAGACGATAAAATAAAAAAATTTGTCTTAGATACTTATAATATTAATATCGGTACGGTAAATTTATCTATTTCTCATGATAACGGTTTAACTATAGCTACCGTAATAATTGAAAATATATAAATTATGCAATTTATAGACGGTATATTAGGATAATATTTATACACGTATATAATGCTGCCTTAATAAATAAATTTAATTTTATTACAATGAAATTATACTATTCGGAAAACTTAAAGCAAATAGATTCCGCAACATATTCTGATTTTGGATATTCTGAAGCTGTTTTGATGGAAAATGCAGGTTCAGGCTGTTTTAGAGAATTTGTTAAAGTTTACGATAAAGACGAAAATGTATTAAATAAAAATTGCGTAATTTCCGTTATCTGCGGAAAAGGCAACAACGGAGGGGACGGTTTTGTATTTTCGCGGTATTTATTTAATGCGGGATATAACGTAAAAACAATTATACTTGCCGAACCAAATAATTATACCGGTATTGCAAAATTAAATCTTGATATATTAATAAAATTAAATGTTGAAATAATTCATACGGTTAATGAAAACGATATAAATATTTTATCCGAATCATTAAACGACACCGATATACTTATAGATGCTATTTTTGGAATAGGCATAAACAGGGATATTACAGGTTTTTATAAAAATGTTATAGAAATTATAGAAAGCAAAAACAATTATGATGTTATATGCTTAGATAATCCCAGCGGTTTTAATACCGATAGCGGTTTTTATATGGGAACCGGAGTAAAAAATAACATTAAAAAAATATTTACGTTCGGCGGTTTAAAAGTAGGATTTTATCTGAATGAAGGCGAAAAATTAAATTTACATGATAAAACAATACTTATAGATATAAATCATCCGCGTATTTTACTAGACGGCTGTCATGCAAATATTGAAATTCTGGAAGAAAAAAAAATCGCTGCTTATTTGCCGGAAAGACCGCCTTTTAATACAAAATTTGATTACGGTCATGCGTTAATTATAGCGGGCAGCCCGGGAAAAACAGGCGCAGCCTATATGTCTTCTCTGGCGGCATTTAAAGCGGGCGCAGGGCTTGTAACTTTGGCAGCGCCTTATGAGCTCAATAATATTTTAGAAATTAAAACATCCGAGGTAATGACTTATCCCGTAATTAACGACGGTTCAGGGTGTTTTAATATTAACGGAGCCGAGGATATTTCAAAAAACTTATTAAAAAACAAAACCGCTGTTGTTATAGGTCCGGGACTCGGATTGAAAAAAGAGACGGCTGATTTTTTATATAATATTCTCGAATTAATTGAAGTACCTATTGTCATAGATGCCGACGGTTTAAATTTAATTTCGGAAGATATGGACTTTTTTAAAAAATTAACGCGGAAAAATAAAAATATCGTTTTGACGCCTCATTATAAAGAAATGGAAAGACTCACTAAGATAGACAGAAAAGTAATAGAAAAAGACCCTATTAAAATTGGCGATGATTTTGTCAGAGAATACGGCGTATGTTTATTATTAAAAGGCGCGAGTATGTTTGCGTTCAGCAATAATTTAAAAGATAAAGCAATTCAGTATAAACATAGTCCTCTGCTTGCAAGCGGCGGGAGCGGCGACGTTTTAAGCGGTTTAATAGGTTCTTTTATTGCTCAGGGCATTGATTTATATAAATCAATCTGCTTATCTTCATATTTGTTAGTATATTCTGCAAATAATCTTCGTAACCGATACGGGGAATCAGGCGCAGGCGCGGTTAAAATAGCCTTAAATATACCAAATGCCGTGAGATTATTGAGAAATGACAGTCAACCACCCGCGGATAAATCCGAACTATGATTTATCATGAAACAAACGACAATATAGAAAAATATATAAAATGAACGAGCAACTAAAAATAGAAAGGTACTTGAATAAATATAACAACAAATATAATGCGCAGCTAATTAAGTTAAATAAATAAATGAATAAAAATATTTTAATATACAATAAATTTAATAAAAAATTTCTGGAGTGAAATTCTTATGATTACCGCTAAAGATATAATGAGTGCTGATTTAGTAACGGTTAAGGAAGATACCGATATAAAAACTTTATCTAAAATATTTATAGAAAAAAAAATTAATTCTGTGCCGGTCGTCGACGATGCAGGCAAACTTATAGGAATAGTGTCGGAAACTGACCTTGTCTATCAGGATGCAAGTCTTCATATACCAACTGTTTTTAGTATTTTTGACAGTATTTTTTATCTTCAGAGTTCTAAACATTTTAAAGAAGATTTAAATAAAATAACGGCTTCAAAAGTGAAAGACATTATGACTAAAAAGGTTTTATCAATAAAAGAAAATGAGTCTATATATAATATCGCAAGTATAATCACCGAAAAAAAATTTTATTCTATACCGGTTGTTGACGACGACAATAAATTAAAAGGAATAGTTTCAAGGTTTGATATCATAAAATCTATGATGGATGAAAATAAAAAATGAATTTGCCGTTTAAATTTATATCGAAATTTCCTGAAGAAACGGAACAAAGAGCGGAAGAATTTGGAAGTTTGTTGTCCTGCGGAGATTTTATACTTTTAAAAGGAAGACTTGGAGCTGGAAAAACAAAATTTGTTTCCGGCATGGTAAATTTTTTTTGTCAGGCCTATGATAGTAGATACAATATCGTAACCAGTCCCACTTTCAGTTTAATGAACAGATATTTTTGCGGCAGAGATAAAAGCAATAAAGAGATAATTATCGACCATTTTGATTTTTACAGATTAAAAAATTTGTACGATCTTGAAAATTCCGGTTTTTTTGATTCTTTATCATCTGATTCTATTACAATAGCGGAATGGGGAGATAAAATCGGCTTTGATTATACGAATATTATAAAAAATTATTATTTTGAAGTGAATATAGCCGTCAACGAAGCTGAGGGCGGGGTTATAACAGAAAATTTATACAGAGAGATAATTATCGAAAAAAAATAATTAATAGATAATTATAATTAACGGTAAACAATAAATAAACGAACAAATAGAGGAATGAATATTATGGATAATTTTGATATTTGTATTATAGGCGGAGGACCTGCAGGCTATGTAGCGGCATTAAAATCGGCTATTAACGGTATGAAAGTCGCTGTAATTGAAAAGGATAAGCTGGGCGGAACATGTTTAAACAGAGGATGTATACCTACTAAAGTATTATATTCAAAAGCTAAATTTTTAGGCAGCCTGAAATCCGGCGTAAGCGGTTTTCATATTGATAAATATAATTATAATTATGAAGATATAATAAATTATAAAGATGAAGTAGTCTCCACATTGGTCGGAGGGGTCGGCAAACTTCTTAAAGCCAGAAATGTGAATGTTTTTAACGGAACTGCTTTTATAGTATCGGCTCCCGTTAAAAAAAATAATATTCCGGCAGTGATTAAAATTAAAGAAAATGACGGCAGCGGCGAAATAGAAATAGCGGCTTTAAATATTATCATTGCAACAGGTTCGTCTCCTGCGATGATACCTGCATTTCATATTGACCATGCTCATATTATAACATCAGATGAAATATTAAATATAAAATCGGTGCCTGAGGATATTGCTATTATCGGAGCGGGAGTTATAGGATGTGAATTCGCAAATATTTTTAGTGAATTTAATTCTAAAGTTACTATGCTTGAGCTGCTGCCGTCTATATTGAGCACCGAAGATAAAGAAATTTCAAAATTTACGCATAAAATACTTACATCAAAAAAAATTGAAATAAGGACTTCCGTAGAAGTTGCCGATATATCGGCAGGCGGCAGAGGAGCCGTTGTTTCGTTAAAAACCGGCGAAAATATTGAAGCTGAAAAAGTGTTGGTTTCTATAGGAAGAAATTTGAATACCGCCAATTTAGGTTTAAAAGAGGCAGGCGTTGAATTGGATCCTAAAGGTAAGATAAAAACCGATACGCACAATGAAACTAATATTCCGGGTATTTATGCCTGCGGCGATATTATTGACGGTCCTATGCTGGCGCATAAGGCATCTTACGACGGCGTTATCGCTTCTGAAAATATTGCCGGCAGAAAGATTGAAAAAAACTATTCCGCTCTGCCGTGGTCAATTTATGTCAATCCGCCTATCGGCACGGTAGGACTGAAAGAAGGAGATAAAGGATTAGAGAATATAAAGTATAGGGTCGGACGTTTTTCCTATGCAGCTAACGGCATGGCTCTTGCTATGGAGGAAAAAGAAGGTTTTTTGAAGGTATTAACGGAGGAAGAAACAGGCAGGATTATCGGCGCTACGGGAATTGGAGCGGATATGCCGGAATTAATAGCCGAACTTACAGCCATAATGCATTTTAACGGAACTGTAAATGATACGGAGTTTACTATTCATTCTCACCCAACATTATCCGAAATAGTTCCGGAGGCCGTGCTGGATTCAATAGGGGAAGCCATTCATAAATATAATCCTAGAATGTTTAAAAAATAAGAGGTTTCTTTATGTCCCTTATAGTGCAAAAATTCGGCGGAACTTCAATGGGAAACGTGGAACGGATAAGGCAGGTCGCATCCCGCGTAATCAATGAAAAAAATAATAATAACGATGTTGTTGTTGTAGTCAGCGCGATGAGCGGCGAAACAAACAAATTGCTGAATCTTGTTCTTGAAATTGGCGGAACGCATAATAATTTAGCGACTGATATGGTAATCTCTACAGGAGAGCAGGTTAGTGCGGGATTGCTGTCAATAGCCTTGAATAATGAAGGGTATAAAGCCATTCCTATGCTTGCGCATCAGGTAAAAATAAAGACGGACGGGGCTTACGGCAATGCAAGAATTTTTTCTATTGACGCTGAAAATATAAAAAAACAATTAGATGATAACAATATAGTCGTAGTCGCCGGTTTTCAGGGGATTGATGATTACGGATGCATAACGACCCTTGGAAGAGGCGGTTCAGATACTACGGCAGTTGCAATCGCAGCCGCTTTAAATGCGGAACGATGCGATATTTTTACAGATGTGGAAGGCGTTTATACTTCCGACCCTTCTATTGTTCCTGAAGCAAGAAGATTAGATGTGGTTTATTTTGATGAAATGATTGAAATGTCCAGTTTAGGCGCCAAAGTTCTGCAAATTCGTTCGGTTGAGTTTGCAATGAAATATAAAGTTAATCTATTTGTAAAATCAACCTTCGTTGATGGACCAGGGACGCAAATTAAATTTTCAAGTAAAGAGGATAGAATGGAAGAATTACAGGTTTCAAGCGTTGCTTGCGATAAAGATGAAGCAAAGTTATCTATTAGAGGTATTCCCGATAAGCCTGGTATTGCAGCAGTTATATTTTCAAGTATAGCCGATGCCGGTCTGATAGTGGATATGATAATTCAGAATATTTCAGTTGAGGGATTAACCGATTTAACCTTTACCGTTACCAAAAAAGACCTTAAAAAGGCTTTGGAAATTACTCAAAATATAGCTGCTAAGCTTAATGCGAAAGAAGTGCTCTCCGATGATAAAATCGCTAAAATATCGGTTATAGGGGTTGGAATGAGAAATCATTACGGAACGGCATCTACTATGTTTTCTGCTCTTTCTAAAGAAAATATAAACATCATGATGATTTCTACTTCTGAGATTAAAATATCATGTATAGTGGAATTAAAATATGCAGAACTTGCAACGAGGATACTGCATGAGACGTTTAATCTCGGAATAAATAAATAAATAATAGATTACAATCTATAACAAAACAAAAAAATAATAAATTTCAAACTATAATTATATAATTAAAACAATAAAATTAACTTAAAATACATTAAATAATAATAAATTAAAACAATAAAATTAACTTAAAATACATTAAATAATAATAAATTAAAACAATAAAATAAATTTTAACTAACATTGCCGTGAAGTCCTTGTCCTGAAAAGGGCGGAGTAGTCCACTAACAATAATATATAATTAATTATAATTAATTAATTAATAACTTATAAAATTGATAATCTGGAAACTATCTTGAAAAATAAGAATATCTTGAAAAATAAAAACGTTGATAGGGATATTGAAATCTATGACACAACCCTCAGAGACGGAACTCAGGGCGAAGGTTTTTCTCTTTCTCTAGACGATAAATTAATGATAGCCGATATTCTCGATGAGCTTGGCGTACAATTTATAGAGGGCGGCTATCCTTTATCAAACCAGAAAGATAACAAATTTTTTGAATTATCGTCAAAGAAAAAATATATAAACTCTAAAATAACCGCTTTTGGCAGCACCAAAAAGAAAAATTGTAAAGCATCTTCCGATGCGGGTCTTTTAACTTTATCCGGTTTAGATGTTAAATACATCACTATTTTTGGTAAATCATGGGATTTGCATGTTAAAGAAATTCTAAAAGCTTCATGTGAAGAAAATTTAGAATTAATTGCCGATTCTATAAATTTTTTAAAGCAAAACGGAAAAATCGTTTTTTTTGACGCAGAACATTTTTTTGACGGTTTTAAAAACAATGAAGAATATTCAGTGAAAACTGTTCAATCAGCATTGTCTTCAGGAGCGGAAAAGGTTGTGCTTTGCGATACTAACGGTGGCACGCTGCCGCATGAAATTATAAATATAATTAACAAACTCTCCGATTTTTATAATATTGATGTTAATAGATTAGGGATTCATGCGCATAATGATACCGATTGCGCAGTGGCTAATACTCTTTCGGCAGTTTTATGCGGTGTCAGCCATGTGCAGGGAACGATAAACGGTTATGGAGAACGCACGGGGAATGCAAATTTATCAACTATAATACCAAATCTTGAATTAAAATTAGGGTTAACTTGTATTCCTGAAAATAAATTAAGAGATTTAACAAAAGTATCTCATTTAATAGATGAAATATCTAATAATATTCCCGTGAAAAATAAACCTTATGTCGGGGAGAGTGCATTTGCACATAAGGCGGGAATACACGCAAATGCAGTTCTTAAAAACCCGTCGTCCTATGAGCATATAGAACCTTCGTTAGTCGGCAATGCCCGCAGATTTTTAATATCCGACCTTTCCGGTAAGGGAAATATCGAGGCTAAAGCAAAAGAACTCGGTTTTGATTTAAGCCGTATAAATGAAGAGCAGGAAAAAGCGCTGCTTAATAAAATTAAGGAAATGGAAGATAACGGATTTAATTTTGAAAGCGCCGACGGTTCATTTAAGATGCTTCTTAATAAATATTCATCTGAAAAATATAATAATTATTTTAAACTAATATCATTTAAAGTTATAATTGAGAAGAGTTTATTGGAAAACACAGCCGAATACAATGAAAATAACTATAACATCTTAAGCGAAGCAGCCGTCACGCTTAATATTAACGGAAAAATCGAGCATACATCTGCCATTGGAAGCGGTCCAGTCAATGCTTTAGATAATGCTTTAAGAAAATCTTTATTAATATTTTATCCTGTACTAAACGAAATGAAGCTGTCGGATTTTAAGGTCAGGGTAATAAACGGACGTAATATGAAATCAGGGACGGGTTCTTTTGTGAGAGTCCTTATAGAATCTTCCGATAAAGTTTCAAAATGGACGACTATCGGAGTGTCTGAAAATATAATAGAGGCAAGCTATCAAGCTTTAGCAGACAGCATTAATTATAAGTTAATTAAAGAAAATATCTAACCGGCTTTAAAAATAAGTAAACAAAAAAGTAAAATAAAATAATTACGTAAATAAGAAATAAGTAAAATAAATAACCAAGCAGATAAGAAGTAAGTAAAAAAAATAAGTAATAATAGTTTGGTTGTAAGTATATCTATCTTTAATATTTTTTAATACTATATAAGGAAAAATTCATGATAGATTTTGATAAAATCAAAGAAAAAGGATTTCTAAAGGCTTTTTTTCTTACATGGAAAAAATCTCTTTTTTCTCCTGAAATTTTTTTTGGGGAAATAACGTCAAGCGGCAATGTACTGCATCCGTACTTCTATGCGGTTATCTTTGGATATATTAATCTCGTGTTTTCGTTTTTTTGGGAAATATTTTTCTTTAAAATCGGTTTTTATTCAAATTATTCATTTTTGCCGAAAATTCCATTATTATTTGCGAATAAAGATGCTATTACTTTATTTATAATTTTCGGAATTCTAATATTATTAATATTTTTCGGAATTTTGTATAGCTTATTTTTATTGCTGCTAAGTGCTATTCTGCATGGTTTTATTCTTCTGTTCGGCGGCAGAAAACATTTTAGATATACGTTTAGGATAATTTGCTATACTGCAGGTGTTAATATTTTTTCTATAATGCCGATATTTGGTTATAATATAATTTTATCATGGTTTTTTGCTCTTACGGCGATAGGTATTAAAAAAACCGACGACATTTCTACCGCGAAATCAATTATTATAGTTTTGCTTCCTTATATTTTCATATCTTTAATTATGATAACTTTTATAATTAGAATAATTACGGGGAGAGGATAGTATTTTTTATATTATTAATTATATTGGTAGTAGATTTTCCATTGACATAATCTATAAGGACTACCTGTCCTCCATATGATTTAACTATAGCAGAACCTGCGATTTCTAAATTTTTGTAGTCGGAACCTTTTACTAAGTAATCTGGTTTGATTTCGTTAATTAAATTGTATGGCGTGTCATCGCTGAATATGATGACAAAATCGACAGGTTTTAAATTCGCAATTATATATGCTCTGTCATTTTCACTAACTATTGGTCTGCTGTTTCCTTTGAGTTTCTTGACGGATGAATCGCTATTAACGCCGACTATTAAAATGTCGCCTAATTGTTTTGCTTCATTCAGATATGCGATATGTCCCGCATGAATAATGTCAAAACAGCCGTTTGTAAAAACTATTTTTTTTGATTTATTTTTCAGTTCGGCAACTAATTTACTTAATACGTCTGTATTGTTAATAATTCTATTCATCGTTGAAATTTATTGCAAAGAGAATATTGATTAAATATTAGACTATATATAAGGATATAAGATAAAAAATAGAAAATAAATCTGTCCGTTAATAAGTTACATGGAAACTTTATACTATGCTTGCCTTGTGCTTGTAATATTTTGATTTGTCTATTAATAAGTTAAAATAGAAACCCGCATTATCAAATAAAATAAATTATTTAATAATGCGGGAAAAATGGAGAAAAAGAATACATATTTATAATTTAACAATAAATATAAATAATGTCAATAAATATTTTAACAAAGAGATATTTCTGCTGAGTGTTTTAAATGTTAATGAAAAATTTAATATAAAAATAAATAAAAATAAACTTGAAATTGGATATTAATAAATGTTAATCTATTAATAAATGTTTTATGCGATAATTTAGCTAATATTGTCAAGAAGTCCCGTCCTATAGGGCAGGGTATAGTTCGTCATTATAAGATATAAGAATGTCGGCAATAAACAAAATACTGTAATAGTCTTTCTGGAAACGAACAGTTTTTATAAGGAGAGGTGTCCGAGAGGCCGAAGGAGCATGATTGGAAATCATGTATAGATGTGAGTCTATCGAGGGTTCGAATCCCTCCCTCTCCGCCAGTTTTGGCTATCATAAAAAGTATTCTATTTTAGATAAAAATAAAATAATATAATAATTGTAACACACGGTTATAAAACAGAACGAATAATATAATATTTATTATTGAAAAGGAGGTATAAAAAATGTTTGGTTTTTCTCCTATTGCTATTTTTGTATTGTTATTAGTTGTGGTCTTAGTGTTTGGAGTAGGTAAACTACCTGAATTAGGAAGCGGCATAGGAAAAGCGATAAAAAATTTTAAAAGAAGCGCGTCAGGACAGGATGAAATAGATGTGACCCCAGAGCCTTCTAAACGGCAGGTTAAAAAGATAACCGGCAGTCCTCAAAAATTAACTAAAAAAACAGTTTCAAGAAAAATTTCGTCTAAACGAAGCGTAAAAGCAAAAAAAGCGTAAAACTGCTCCGTACTAATTAAATACTTTATAGATTAAATACCACTAATTTTATTACTTCTTTTGTTTTTTGCCTTATTTTTTGGTTTGCCAAAAATAAGAGAAATGTTTCCAATAAAATTCATTAAAGTGCCGATAAAGCTTATTGTATTGTATTCTCATACTGAAGCAATACTGGGCTTTACGGTAACTGCAGAGGGACTTACTTTACCGTAGCTCTTTTATATAGTTTATATATTTTATATAGTTTATATAAGGATGGATTGATTTTTGTTTTTTTATAAAAAAAATCGGCAAAAATATTTACAATTTCTTAGGCAGCAGCACTGGTTTATTTTTTCTTGATAGCATAAAAATGGCTGACCGTTATTGAAAAATTTTTAGTATCAGTGGGCACATTAAGAAAAACAGTCATAAATTTTATAGGACGTTGCGGCAATATTTCTAAATCGGACATACTTTTTCCGTTTTTATTTTGAAGTATCTTATTGATTGAAGTATTTGTCATTGTTTTCAATTTGTTGATATTTATGAAATTTCCTGCATAGATATACTTTGTCGCTAAAATTATATTTTTAGAACTGTAAAGGTTGCATTTTAATTTTACAAATCCTATCGGAAATTTATTATTATTTGATAGAAATCCGGTTATTAGTAAATTATTTTCTGGCAATATTTTAGATCTGTAAAGTTTTGTTTTAAGATTAAAAATTTTTATATGTATATTGTTATTCGGATAAAACGTTTTAATAACATAATATATGGAAATAATAGCCGCTATAAATAAAAAAACATACAATATTCTTTGGCTTTTAGATGAGCGGTTAGCCTCTTTATCTCTGCTATAATTTTTTTTCGGAGTTTTACTGCCGTTCGAAGCCGACGATTGTTTCATTCCGCTGTTTTGTCCGTTATCATTATCGTTAAAACCGTCTAATATGAAATTAATATCTTCTTCGTCGTCTTTTTTTTTATTTTTATTAATGTCCGAAGAGCTATCTTCGCCCAGAGTCCACCGTTCCATATATAATTTATTAATAATATTAATAATTAATTTTCATTATTTTAATATTATAACACAATTTGCTCTTTTTTTAAAATTTTATTATTCTAATAGCATCAATTAACTTTTTTTAAATTATGAAACATTTTAAAGCAGCGGCAGTTGCTTTTATTGCCATGCTAAAGTATAATATTTATATATAGCATTGTTTGCAGTATTTCAAAAATGTTGCTATTTTATCGGTTTTAAGAAAAGGAGGAAAATAAAATTTTAAAAATTTCATATTTATATTTAAAGAGAAATATTTTATTTTATTTATCTATCTTATCTATCGGCTTCATATTATGTTCTTTTGTTCTGTTTAATAATAATATGGCAAGAAAGGTCTATGCCGATGGATTTATGTTTAGCATAACCACGCCGAATATAAATTTCAGTATAGGAAGCGGGGTTAATGCGTTTTTTTCTCCATCCTATCAAAATTATATTTATAGCGCTAATGGTATGTTTTATATGTGGGCAGCCAATAATTGGTATTACGGCTTATATCCGACAGGTCCGTGGTATCCGCTTTCGCCTTCTTATACTTATATGCTGCCTGGACCGCTGGTTTCAGGACCTCCTGTAATGCCTCCTGGACCTCCTGTAATGCCGCCTCCGCCACCTCCGGGACAAGGACCGCAGCCTTTTGGACCGCCTCCGCCGCCGCCAGGACCTCCAATGGGACCGCCTCCTCCAGGACCGCCAGCTCCAATGGGACCGCCCCCGCCTCCTCCAGGGCCGCCGCCAGGTCCACCGATGGGACCTCCGCCTCCTCCAGGGCCGCCGGCTCCAATGGGACCGCCTCCGAGACCATGATCGGGACCATGATTGATATGGATAGGCAAGTGATATGCTTGCAGAATGGCTGGAGGTAGTAAATAGTTTAGTAGCGGTAATATATCGGTAATATATACAACATATTGTATGTATAAATTGTAATTAGGTTTTTAAAAAATATTTTGCAAAGTATCAGGAAGCGGATAGAGGGCTGGTGCCCCTCGTTGACTTCAAATCAGTCGTCGCCCCCAATAAGGGCGGGGTGGGTTCGATTCCCATACGCTTCCGCCAATTTCGCAGCCGGTATCGCAATAAATTAGCCTTAGCAGTAAGAGATATCACTGGCAAATTTGATAAAACGACAAAACAAAATAGAAAAAATGGCTTTAAAAAGTTAAAACTTGAATATTATTTTTTTATATCGCAGTTTTAAGAGTATAAAAAATCATTTATTATTTTTTTAAATAAAAACTAATTTAATTAGATTAAATGAAAATAAATTCAGAAGATTTTTTAGTAAAAGAGGGTGACAGCGTTGATTTGTCAAAATGGTCTTCTCATATTGAACCTCCATATAAATCCAATAAAAAATACAAAAAACTGCTGGAAGACCATGTATTGCAGCTGAGCGAACTGCAGCAGCTTCACTATGCGCGCGGAAAGCATGCAATATTATTAATTTTTCAAGCTATGGATGCCGCTGGCAAAGACGGCGCTATAAAACATGTAATGTCAGGAATTAATCCGCAAGGATGCCAGGTTTTCAGTTTTAAATCTCCAAGCGCATTAGAACTGAAGCATGATTTTCTTTGGCGCACTACGCGTAGTTTACCGGAGCGAGGACGCATCGGTATTTTCAATCGGTCTTATTACGAAGAAGTTCTAGTAGTCCGCGTGCATCCGGATATGCTGATTAATGAGGCGATTTCCGACGGTTCTATCAGTTCTAAAAATTTTGCTAAATTATGGCATGAACGTTATTGTTCAATAAATGATATGGAAAAACATCTTTACGCTAACGGTACGCGTATTGTAAAATTTTTTCTTCATTTATCTAAGGAAGAGCAGCGCAAACGTTTTCTGGCTCGAATTGACGAACCGAATAAAAACTGGAAATTCAGTATGGCAGATATTAAAGAACGCAAGTTCTGGGATTCCTATATGAATGCCTATGAAGAATGTCTCAGCAATACCAGCACAAAAAAATCGCCGTGGTATATTGTCCCCGCTGACGATAAACATACGGCAAGGCTCATTGTATCCCAAATACTTCTTGATACGATGAAAGGACTTAAGATGTCTTATCCTAAAGTAAGCGAGAAACGACGCGCTGAATTACTGCTAATCCGCAAAGAACTCGTAAAATAGCCGGTGAATATTAGATCGGAA
>JAKAQK010000147.1 GCA_021822625.1 bacterium
TTCCATTTATTCGTTTATTATTAAACAATCATATTATTCATATTATTCACGGGGCTGTAGTTCAGACGGTTAGAACGCCGGCCTGTCACGCCGGAGGTCGCGGGTTCGATCCCCGTCGGCCCCGCCAGTTAAAAACAGACATTTTATATAATCTCGTCGTATTTTCTTTAAGTTTACTTTTTCTCCACAATGTGATAAAATCATCTAAAATATTATAAAATATTCCACAATATATACCACAATATTTGAGGGAAAAAGTGCTTTATAAAAGGGGTAATGTTTGGTGGTGCGAACACATTATAGACGGTAAAAGATACCGTTTTTCATGTAAGACGAATGACAAAACCCTTGCCGAAGAAGTATCCTCTACTATAAAATCGGATCTCATAAGAAAGAGATTCAGTATTCCCGAAAAATATAAAAAATATCATAATTTCCAAAATATCTGGAAAGAATATCTTAAATCGTTAAATAATTCACAAAAGACGATATATAGGAAAATCATATCTTCAAAACATTTTTTTCCGTTTTTTAAAGACAAATTTATCGAGGATATAACAAATAGCGAGATTAAAGGATACGAATTGTCCAGGAAGAAAGAAGTCGAAGATATAGACAAAAATAAAGGCAAAAGAGAGAGTGAAATCTCTTTTAGATCGGTCAATATCGATATAACTATATTACAAAGCTTCTTTAACTACTGTATTGAAAAAGAATATATCGATAAAAATCCATGCAGAAAAATTAAAAAATTAAATGAATTAAAAAGAATAAAAACTTTATCCGATGAAGATATAGATAAATTAATTGCCGGTGCAACTAATAAATTGACAAGAGATTTGATAAGTTTTTTAATTTATACAGGTTGCCGGAAAGGCGAAGCCCTTAATCTTAAATGGGACGACGTGGATTTAAAGAACGATGTAATAGCTATTAAAGGAACTAAAACCAAGTATGACAGGTATATTCCAATAAGCAAGCCCTTAAAAGTCCTTTTAGGGGGTATCGAAAAAAAACAGGACTGTCTATATGTATTTAACAAAAACGGGTATAAGTTAACTGATTTTAAGCGTTCATTCCATACCGCCTGCCGTAATGCCGGACTTAAGGACTTGCGAATCCACGACTTAAGACATGTGTTTGCCTCAAAGATGGTAATGAACGGCACGTCGCTATATATTACCGGAGAACTTCTGGGACACAGGACTACCCAGATGACGAAACGGTATAGCCATTTAGTCCCTGATACGCTAAAGAAGGCTGTGGACGATGTGTTTAAAAATAGGCGGTGAATGAATAATGAATGAATACTTGAAAATTCAAGAAGCATGTAAAAAAATAAGTTTGTATAATATAATAAAAGAAGCGATTTGCCGGATGAGGCACTACGGTTTAATTTTATAAAAAAAATTCTTGTAACATAATTTTAACAAAACTGTAACATATTCTTGATATTAATTTAATATAAAATTCATATTATACATTTCTGGATTTTGGTATAATTCATATTAATCATATTAATGAAATGAAATTAACTTAAATAAATTTTATGCAGATACTTGAATTATTTAAAAACGAAATTGAAATAGTTAAGCCTCAAAAAATTAAATCTTATAACAATAAGCATATAACGGTATCATATTTATTAGAGCATAATCAAAAATATTTATCTAATCTGTTATTAAGCGAGGAAATACAAGAATTAAAATTAACATTATCCAATTTTTTGGATATTAGCGGCAGTAATGCTATAAAAACATTTACCGATGTTTACCTTGAAATCTTAAAAAAAAGACATCGACTCGAAAATAATCAAAATTTAGACATTAAAATGGTTGAATTTCTACAAAATAAGAATGATTTAAAAATTATCTGGGGTGATTGTCTAAAGACAATGCAAAAAATGCCTTCTGAATCAATACATCTTATGGTAACCTCGCCGCCTTATTATAACGCTAGGGAATATTCTCAATGGAACAATTTAAACGATTATCTTGAAGATATGAGGTTGATAATAAGAGAATCTTATAGAGTTTTGGATAACCATAGAGTTTGGGTTTTTAATGTTGGCGATATTTTTGATAAGGATAATCTTAAAACTAAATCCGTTTGGGGTAAAAGAAGACTCCCCCTCGGGGCTTATTTTATAAAAATTTTTGAAGAAGAAGGCTTTGAATTTGTAGATGATATAATATGGGATAAAGGCGAGGTCGAAAGTCAAAGACATAAAAATGGCGGAATAAATTATCCTTTTTATCAATATCCGTTAAACTGTTATGAGCATATATTAATATTTCATAAACACAGATTGGATTTGAATAAAATTCCATGTCCTGTTTGCGGTTCGTTAAACGTAAACGGCAATACGCAATCTGAAATCGGCGTTCAAAGCTGGGAATGTAAAAATAAAAATTGCTTTGAAAGAAGCCCGCATAATAGGGGAAAGAGATTTTCCCTTCGTTCCAATATGATGCAAGATGATTTTAATAGAACCCTCGAAAACGCTATCGATAAATTAACTATCGCTAAATGGAGAAGGGATATAGTTAAGTTTCCACCGGTGATAAAAATTGACCATAAAGGAAATAACAAACTTGGCCACAGTGCGCCTTTCCCTAAAGATATTCCGGAAATGGCAATAAAATATTTTTCTTATGCCAGCGATATTATTTTAGACCCATTTGCCGGCAGTTTTACATCGGCTATCGAGGCAAAAAAATTAGGAAGGATAGGATTAGGTATTGAAATAAATAAAAAAAGTTTTAGGAGCGTTATCTTAAATCGCATTAATGATAATTTCAGCGATCAATCCGTTTCGGAATTAGACCTATAATTTAATCTTTAGAACACTCTTTATCAAATTTTAAAAAAGTATCTTTCTCTTTCAGGCGGTCCTGTAATTCTTTTATTTTAATTTTATCGTAATCTTTATTATTTTGAGCCTCCTCTAATTCCTTTTTTAATTCGCATGTTTCTTTCTCCATATATTTAAATTTATCCAGGCTGGAGGGGTCATAGTGACCCCTGTCATTTTGGTAAATTTTAAATGACGCTGTTTCAATATTTTTTATTGTTTTAAAATCATTTTCATTCATTACCCAATATCTATGTTTTTCAACGCAATTTTCTTGATCTCTTAAATAAACGACAAAAAAATGTCTATCGTCGTTAAGTAAATCTTGGTATTTAAAATTAAAACCGAGATTTCTACCTTCATCGACTAAATGGGTTGATTTTACTTGAACGGAACGAAATATAATCTTGTATTCTGTGCTGTTACATTGAGGATTCTTACACATATTTTCTTTTACTGCAACAGGATTATCGCATAGGTTGCAAATAGGAAACTCTTCAAGGGTATTTGTTTTACATATGGGACATGTATTGCTTTGCGAACTCACGTCATTTCTTGTAAATATTCCGCCGCACTTACGGCATTTTTTGGCTTTTTTTATACTTGTTTTTTCGATAATCCCATAGTTTTTGCAATTCACATTAATGCAATGAATAGTATGTGTATTATCCCATGGGGACCAGCATTTGGCACAAATAAATTTCATAGCTAAAATGTCAACTCTTTCATCATAAGGAGGCAAAAATACAATCCAACCTCTCTTTGAAAGCTCAAAAGCCACCATATTTTCACCGATTTTGCCAAACTGTCCTACTTTAAAATCCATATATAATAAGACCTCATTGTTTATTTCTTTTTACTTGCAATGTATATTGCGGCTCCTAAGCCGACAAAGAGCACAATACTACTTAAAAGGTCTTTATTTGCTTTAGCCTCCACGAGCTGACCGATGTATTTATGTAGCTTAGGGAAGAATTTTCCGGCTTCGGTTGGATCGAATATTTGATAATAAGTATATCCCTGGAGCATAGCTGTTGGCTTTGTATTGTCAAGTGATAATATAATAATAGGTTTATTTTGACCTAATGCTGCTCCAATTTCATTTTGAACGTATTGGGAATTATGAGAATTTTCACTATACAAAACCAAAAAAACATCGCATATTCTAATCCCATTTAAAATCTCGTTGCTTAATTTTCCAGGCAAAATAATTTCTTCAGAAAGGAACGTGGTAACAGTAGGTATCTGTTTTAACCATTTATCAATATTGCTTGCAGTAGGATAATCTTTAGTGCTATGGCTTATAAAAATATTATATGACATTTTTGAAATCCTCCATTTTTTTATTTTAGCTATATAAGATTGACATTAATTAATATTTCTTGTATTTTATATATTATTCATTAAAATTATTATTTACTATTACCCGCCAGCCTTTTTCTTTTAACAGGGTTTGGATTTCTTTTTTGGTGCTTTTGTTTTTTTAATAGTGAATAATAACCTTCAAGACACACAGAAATGCCCTCTATTAGTCCTTTATCGTTTGTTTCGTGTATTTCTCTTAATATTAATACGTGTTTATAGTATTCAGGATCATTTTTTAAGGGGATGGGTTGCGTATTTTTGGAGGCTACATTTTCAGGCAAGAAATAATTTAAATCTACTTCCAAAATCCCGCAAAGTTTTAATAAATTATCAAGAGGTATTTTTGCACTTGCATTTTCGTATCTTTGAATAGCGGTATAAGTAACATCCAAAAGTTCGCCTAATTTTTCCTGAGAATATTTCAATTCTTTTCTTCTTTGTTTTATCTGTAACCCAATGGATT
>JAKAQK010000148.1 GCA_021822625.1 bacterium
GATCTTTCCGTAGAGGCTTAATAAATTAAGCGTATAATCAAGACGGGGAGGATTTCTTTTAAGTATAATTTTGCCGTTTTTTAAAATCTTAGCGATATTTTTTTGATTTTTTATTAAATTAATGCCAAACATTTCAGCGTCTTTCAATTTATTTTTTTTAACGAGAAATACGGCTTTTCTAAGAAATTTGAAAGTTTCGACGCGGTTTATTATTTTATGCGCAAATAAATAGAAAAACAGCAATACCGCAAAAGAAAGAATAAAAACTATATTTATTTTAAACAATACGGAGTGCCTGTTAATTTTCATCATCGTCTGCGCATAGAATAATATTTAAATAGGGGTAAAATTATTTATGAAATAATTATATCTTATAAATGTTAATTTAAAATAAATATTACTTAAACACAATATTAAGCAAACGATTAAATTCTTGTTTTTTTATAGTTTATATGTTCTTTCATAGTTTTAACGATAGCTTTAGTTTTAGATTTTTCTCCGGAAAATTTTTTGAACTTCGATAATTAAATCGCCAGGTATGTTTAATGTGGCGCGCATATTATTTATATCTCTTCTTTTATTGGAATAGCCGCCTTGATGGTATCATCCAGATATCCGGTTCTGCAATCTTGCCTATCCTGTCGCCGTTATAAACTAAAATGCCGCCGCTCCATAATTTGCCGAGACCGTCTGCTACGGCTTTCATAGATCTTAGATCCGAAGAGGTTACCGTACTGCGATTTTTAATTTCAACACCTATTATTCTTTCATTTATTTTCAAAAGAATATCAAGCTCCAATCCTGAGCGGGTTCTATAAAAATACATCGAGGCAGGTTTCTGCATTGTTTTTATCCATTTGTAAATTTCGGAAATTACCAAAGTTTCAAATATATCGCCGGAAATCACGTTGCCCCAAAAGCCGGTCATCTGTCTTAATAAACCAATGTCAAGCCAATAAATCTTCGGAGTTTTTACAGCCGAACTCGTTATATTAGTTCCGTAAGGTTGAAGTAGCATAGTTTGATAAGATATTTTCAGATATTCTAAGTATCTCTTTGATGTATCTACGCTTATACCGACATCTCGAGCCAGTTCGGAATAATTGAGGAGTTTTGCATTTCTTAAAGCTGATATTGTTTGAAATTTTTTAAAAGGTTCCAAATCTTCTATCCTTGATAAATCGGCAAGATCTCTTTCCAAATATGTATAAGTATAATCTCTGAGCCATTTTTGCCTTTCATATCCATCATTAATACTTAAGAGAAACGGCATACCGCCCCATCTTAATAAGTGTTCCTGAGCTTCTTTTAATTTTGCATCGTCTTCGCCTATTAAAACAGATGGAAGACTTTTCATAAGCTTTTGAAAATCTTTTTCATCTAAGATGCGGTCTATAAGAGGCGGTTTAATAATTTTAGCTCCTGGTCCGGCATATATTTCGGACATCATTAAAGGCCACAGTTCATAGAGCGATATTCTTCCTGCAAGAGATTCCCTTATCTTTTTCAATAAAAGAATTTGGCTTGAACCGAGAATTACTTCAAAATCGAGATTTCCTCCGTCATAGGCATATTTAACCTTTTCGAACAGCGAAGGTACTTTCTGTGCCTCGTCAAGTATGGCTTTTCCTATGTCTTTATGCCAGTTTGAGGCTGTAATCTGCGAAATGCCGTCCCGTATTTCCGGAGAATCCAGATTGATATAGCGCAATGCATTATACTTATTTTTTGCAAGAGTGGTTTTTCCGGTCTGACGGGCGCCGGTTATTAAGACGATTTTTCTTTCTTTTTCGGAGGGTAGAAAATTGTATATAGCCCTAAAATACTGTAAATTTTCGCTCATAATCTTAAATTTTACAGTATATTTTAGGAAATGTCAATAGAAGAACTTCAAAGAATTTTATTTAAATCGATTTTAAAAATATTTTTGCCGCTTGAATATTCATATATAATTTTTAACCCGTATCTTTCAATTATTTGTTTAGTTATATACAGGCCGAAGCCGAAACCGTCTTTATATTACGCAAACTATTAATTTTTTTTTATAGCTTAATTGAATAAAAAAATATATTGTCGTTTATAAAACATTTATTTTTGATTTACATTCATTTTGTAAGATTAAAAAAAATAAATTTATCTGCAATTTTTTGTTTTTCTTGAGCTGTTTTTCTTGAGCTTGAATTTTTATATTTTAAGAAATATAATATAGAAATTATGGAGTTAAAATGCTATATTTATAGTATAATTTAAAAATGAGGTATATCATGAAACGTTATATCTTTTACATATTATTTGTGGTATTTTTTGCGACTGTGTCCGGCGCATATGTTTTTACAAACGCAAAGCCGGCTAATGCGGGTGTATTTATCGGCGTCTCGACGCCTAACTTTGCTTTTTCTTTCGGACAGGGGCTTAACGCTTATTACGCTCCTTCTTTCCAGACTTATATTTACGGCTATAACGGACTTTATTACAGGTGGTATAACGGAGGATGGGTTTACGCAAGCGTTTTTTCGGGACCGTGGTTTCCGTTAGCTCCAGCAATGGTTCTGCCCGCTCCTTTAGTTTACGGTCCTCCGCCCCCCGTAGTTATGTATAGGCCATATTTTTTTTGGTGGAGGCTTCATGTCGCTCCGTGGTACCGTGAATATCATCCAGGCTGGTGGGCAAGGCACCATATGTATCTTAGGCATTATAGAGTATGGCGCGCTTATGCTCCACGGTTTTATGCGGTACACCCCTTTTATAGAGAAAAAATGAGGAGAATATTTCGTCAAAGAATGATAAACAGATTTCAGCGCCGGAGAATAATTAATCAACATAGGCGGATTATGCATCAGAGAAAGATTATCCGACGTTTTAGACGAAATGGACGTTAATTTAACTATTAATTTGTTTTTTTCGTATATCTTCGGTTATATACCTTAGGAAAGATTTTATTGGTTACAAATTCGCTTGTAATTTTTTAAGTGTCTGTTAATTTTCATCGCAGTAAAATTTATATCCGTAACCCCTTATAGACTTAATGTATTTTGGATTTCTAGGATCGTCTCCTATTTTTTTTCTAATTCTTCCTATCAAAACGTCGACCGTCCTGTCTATACTTTCATAGTTCATAGTTTTAATGTTTTCCAAAATATAGTCCCTTGTAATAACGTTTCCTTTATTTTTATATAAAAGCAAAAAAAGTTCGTATTCCGCAGAAGTTAATTCAACGGCTCTCTCGTCTTTTTTAATAAGCATTTTATTTTCGTCTATTTCAAAGCCGCCGGCGATATTAACTTCATTATTTACAGTGAAATTATTAGGTGCTTTTCTTCTGGTTACCGCCCTTATCCGCGCTACAAGCTCTCTTGGATTGTAAGGTTTTGCAACGTAATCGTCTGCGCCTATTTCAAGCCCCGTCACTATGTCGGAATAATCGCCCCTTGCCGAAGAAATAATTATCGGAAGACTGTAAAGCCGTGAAACCGATTTGCATATTTCTAATCCGTCTGAGTCCGGCAATGTCAGGTCTAAAATTAAAAGGTCGAAACCTTTTGCGTTCCCCTTTAAAGCGTTAAGTCCGCCTTCCGCCGTTTCAAAATTTACCAGCTCTATATTAAATTTATGAAGATATTCTTTTAAGAGTTCGGCAATTTCTTTGTCATCTTCAATCATTATAACTTTTGTCATAATATTTAATAATAGTTTTTAAAATAGTTTTTAAAATTAAAAAAATTGTTAAAAAAATCGCATATAATAATAAATAATTTCTGCGAATAATATTTAAAACGGATATAATTATTCATGAAATAATTATATCTCATAAATATTAATTTGAAATAAATATTTTGTAAACAAAATATTACGTAAACGATTAAATTTTTATTTTTTATAGTTTAATTGAATAAAAAAATATATTGTCGTTTATAAAACATTTATTTTTGATTAACATTTTCGCAGTATAATTATCTGCACAATAGTAAAAATAAATCAAACAGTTACTTAAAAATGTAAATGCAAAATAAATGTAAATGAAAAAAAATATAATAATACATGCTGGAACCCACAAAACGGGCACTACTTTTTTGCAGAGCTTTCTTTCCTTAAATTTTAAGGAGTTATTAAACGAAGGAATTTTATTTCCACTTAGCGGAAGGATAGGCAAATTCGGAGGACATCATAATATTGCTTGGCAATTAAACGAAGATGAACGTTTTAAAAAAAAATACGGCACTTTTGAAATGTTATGTTTTGAAATATCGCAGTCTAAATGTCAAACTATTATATTGAGTTCCGAAGATTTTGAGTTTCTTCATTTAAAAACAGATAAACTGCATTTTATAAAGAAAAAATTTAATGAATTGGGTTGCGGCGTTGAAATAATATTGTGCTTTAGGGAACAGGTTTCCTATGCGGATTCTCTTTACTGCGAACTGTTAAAGTACGGATTAGATATTTCGTTTGATGGTTATATTAATGAAATAATTGAAAACGGTGGATTTAATTTTAATAAAAAGCAAATATATTCATTTAAATATGATGAAATAGCGAGAGGTTTTAAAGAAGTTTTCGGAGCAGACGGCGTACATAGCTTGTCGTATGACAAATCAATCGAACATTCATTTTTTGATGCCGCAGACATAGCATACGTCCTTTCATTGAAAAATCTACAGCCCGTACCGACTGTAAGATCGCT
>JAKAQK010000149.1 GCA_021822625.1 bacterium
CATAATAATTACTATATAATATAAATAAAATGGAAAAAATTATAAATATAAATATTGAAAAATTACCGGAAGGATTATATCTCGCTACGTCGGATGATATTCAAGGTCTTATAGCCCAAGGACGAACAATTTCAGAAACTATGGAGATAGCGTCAGATATAGCTAAGAAATTAATTGAACTACAAAATAATATTTCGGATTATAAAGACTGTGAAATTACGCATATTAAGCTTCCATTGGTAGTTGGCTTATAAAATGGGGAGTCTATCCGGTTTTAAATATAGGGAAATAATTAAAAAATTAAAAAAATTAGGTTTTGAATTTTTAAGGCAAGGCGCAGGAAGTCACGAAATTTGGCACAATCCTTCAACAAACAGATATGTAACCATACCCAACCATCCGGGCGATATGCCTGAAGGTACTTTAAAAGCTATATTAAATCAAGCAAATGTAGATATAAAAATATTTTTGCAAAGTTAAAATAACCTTTAATTTGCTTTAATACAACTTTAATGAGACCGTTATATTTTAGGTATAACCTGCGAAATCCTCTTCTTTTTAAAGGAGAGATGAAAGCAGACTATATGTAATAATTAAATATATTTTTTACTGCAATTTTTTGTTGACAAATAAAAAATTATGTATCTTTATTGTAGATACTTTTATATCAATATATTTAAGATTAATGTTAAGATTAAGATTATGGTAATTTGACTATATGTTGACAAAAATTCAAAAATGGGGCAATAGTTTTGCTATTAGAATTCCAAAAACTTTTACATCCGAAATAAACCTTGAAAAAAATTCAGTTATAGAACTTTCTTTAATCGATAAGCAAATTTTGATAAAACCTATAGATATTGAAAAAGATAACAAAATTTTTTATTTGCTAATTTGATAATATTTGCAAGTATTTTTTAGCGCAATCTTCTATCTGTAAACGTCTTATAAGCTTTTTTACGTGGCCTATCTGATATTACGGAAAGCAATCCTAAAATTAATCAACGCTTCTTTTAAAGTATCGCCCCCGTCCGACATCCCTCCTGGCTGCACACCGTTTAGCCAGTATTTACCATTATCTTTGACTAATAACGCTTGCCCCCTGCCTTTAATCGTGGAAACATATGCTTTATGAGTTATTATTTCAGATGGCTTCTGAAATTCCAATTTTTATTTGCTATTTATTCTATTCTTGATTCATTATACAGTTTTTTATTGATTATAATCACCAAAAATGATAATATTTAATGATTATAATATCTAAAACAAATATAACTTTAACTCATTAACTCACCGTTAGATATTTTCTATCTGGATGAGCCTTACAGCCGTCTAAATATCTACGGCTTTAAATTTTTATAGTCTTTAACGTTAAGTTAAAATATAAGTATAATATAATAATAGTATAGGCTTTTGTATTCAAATTTTATATTATGGAAACAAAAAAAATAATAAAAAGGCAGTTATTCGAACTTATTCTTAAGCATTCTTTTAAAGGAAAGGCCGTTATAATACTTGGACCAAGACAGGCAGGAAAGACGACCCTTTTATTAGAGATTGCCAAATCTTTTGACAAGCCCTACATATTTCTTAACTGCGACGAACCCGATATAAGAGACCTTCTTTTTAACGCAACGTCCGATAAACTTAAGGCAATTATCGGCAAAAACGTTATCGTAATAATCGACGAAGCCCAGAGGGTTAAAAATATAGGCTTAACTATAAAATTAATAGTTGACAACATTAAAAATATTCAGGTTATAGCATCAGGTTCATCTGCATTTGAATTGTCAAACGAAATAAACGAACCTTTAACAGGCAGAAAATATGAATTTAGATTACTGCCGTTTTCTACGGAAGAGCTTATAGATGAATTTGGAATAGTAAAAGAAAAAAGGCTTCTTGAGCGCAGGCTTATATACGGTATGTATCCCGATATAATAAATACGGAAGGGCAGGGGTTTGAAAAAGAAAATTTAAGAAATTTAAGCGACAGCTATTTATATAAAGATATATTTACGTTTAACGAAATAAGGCGGCCTGAAACCGTATTCAAACTCCTCGAATCGCTGGCTCTTCAGGTATGCTCTGAAGTTTCTTATAACGAGTTGTCGAGACAGGTAGAGGCCGATAAAATAACCGTCCAGAGATATATAGACTTACTGGAAAAGTCTTTTGTAATATTCAGATTACGGTCTTTTAGCCGTAATTTAAGAAACGAACTTAAAAAAAGCACGAAAATATATTTTTGGGATAACGGCATTAGAAATGCGGTTATTAACGATTTTTCGGTTTTAAATTTAAGGCAGGATAAAGGAAAATTGTGGGAAAACTTTCTTGTCGGCGAAAGAATAAAATCAAATTTTAATAAAAACAGATGGGTTAAAAGCTATTTCTGGAGGACGTTGCAGAAACAGGAAATCGATTATATAGAAGAAGAAAACGGAAAAATAAACGCTTATGAATTCAAATGGAATACAAAAGCAAAAATAACAACGCCGCCTTCATTCCAGGAAACATACAGTTCCGCAGTTTCGGTCGTCAACCCTGAAAATTATATAGAATTTTTAACTCAAAAAGAAATAACCTAAAATAACCTGAGCAAATTTTTATCGGCTAAAAATTCAGTCGGGAGTGAGAATACGGAGGCGGGCGTTTATAAAAGCGAAGCTTTTATGTCAGCCGGAGTGAATAAATCTGGTATCTTTATTCGACCACTTTATTCAAAATAAAGCAAAAAATGAGAAAACAATAGGTTTTCATTAATTTCCGTATCGGAAAAAACGTAAAATTCTTTTGTTATCTTTTTTATGTATCCTTTGTTTTGCCAATTAACATTTTATTTCTTTCAACTTATCGAATAACCTTTTGAAACTATTTGTCTCGCATAGCTTTTCTATGCCCAATTTTTTAGCAATAGATATTCCGTCAATAATTTTTTGATATTCATTGTATATATTTTTTAATCTATGTGATGGATAATTATTGTCGTTAATTTTTTCCGGATCGTGATTGCAGTTTTTAATTACATTATCGAGTGCGCTCTTGTATTTATCGTTTCCTATAACATCACAGGTTATGTTTGTATTAATAAAAGCAATTATTTCGAATTCATGCATCATCCATACAGGAAAAATTCTTTCATCTTTTAAATCTTTTTTAATTCTTTCATTTAATTTTTTAGGACATTTATCGCTATACGAATTGTTAAACCAGCTTTTAGGCAGTCCGGCAAAATCAAACATGGTTATCAATAAATCAACTTGTTTATTTTTTAAATGTTTTTTGCACTGGTCTATAAAACTATCATAAGTTACGCTGCCGCCTTCCTTGCCAGACCTTGTCATAATTATTTTGGGTTGAACGCAATTAAATTTTTCGCTTATTATTTCTTTTACAAATCTTTCCTCTGTTTGCCCTTCACATAATATGATAATCATCAATAACGACCGCCTATATAGTTAGATTCCCATAGTTCGCCTAAAGTATAATCTTGCAGCCATTCCGATAATTCTTCCTCATTTAGTCTCTTAATAAAACTTCCGTTTTTTTCTTTATCTAAAACTATTATATCTTTCGGCTCAAATTGATTTAATAGAGTTACGGATTGAGTTGCCGTAATTATCTGAGATTTTACGGACGCTTTTTTTATTAACTCCGATAAAATTTGAATCGCAAGAGGATGAAGCCCCAACTCGGGTTCGTCTATAATAATGATTTTCGGCATAAAAGGCTGAAGAAGAAGCGCCGCAAGGCATATGAATCTAATGGTTCCATCGGATATCAATGACGCTCCAAATTCCTTAATGCCGTCTTTTTCTGTCCATTTCAGCTTTATAAGTTCATTATTTAAAATATCAGGTTCAAGAACAAAATCATTAAAATATGGAGCTACTAATCTTACCGCTTCCACTATTTTTTGATAATTATCATTGAATTTTTTTTTTATAAAATAAAGGAAAGCGGCTATATTGTCGCCTTCTTCGTTAAGAGAATAACCGTCTTCAATTCTTTGCTCCCTCTTTTTACCGCTATTTGGGCTAACGTCGTCAAAATGATATATTTTCCAGTCTTTTATTATATCGTATATATGTCCGGCAATATAATTATCGTTTGATATATTACTAGAACTATTTGCATAGGAAGAAAGTTTCGATTCGTTTCCCAAACTGTTAATAGCTAAAGTATATGGCTCATGATATAAAGCTTTGTCCCAGTACCCGATATATTCTCTACTTATTATGTAGTCGTCCTCGGTTGCTCCTATCGACAATCCATATACGTTTAAAAGATCTTCTTTTTTAGAATCGAAAATAAATTCAATATCTATAGTATCATTTTCCTGAATGCCTTTATAGACGACATTGTCAAATCCGCCTTTCTGAGCTATCCATACTCGAAGTTTGGCTTTTCCTATATAATTAAGTAAAACAAAAAGGCTTATAAAATTGCTCTTGCCTGAACCGTTGCCCCCTATAAGTATGTTGATACTGTTAAGGTCGATGGAGCATTCGCCGAATGACCTGAAATTTTTTAATTTTATAGTTCTAAGCATTTTATTTTTTACAATTCATTATAGCAAAGGAATAAATATATAAATGTTTTTCTAATATCGTGATTTGACCGCTTTATTTTTACATGCAATGTATTTATCGTTCAGCTTAAGCTTAAG
>JAKAQK010000150.1 GCA_021822625.1 bacterium
GTCGAAAAAGTAGAATTTATTAAAGGGACTTTAAGAAGTTAGAGGCCGTTATTATTTCCAAGTCGCCTATCTTTTTTAGAACAAGCAAATCTTTGTCCCCTGAAACTATATATGACGCTCCGCCGCTTTTTGCGCAATTTACAAACTTATCGTCGTCGGGATCCCTTGAATATTTTTCGTTATAAACATTTTTAATAAATAGACAGTTTTTGGCAATTATACCGGCAATTTCTTGATGTTTATTTTCACCGGATTTTTCGGTAAATCTCGTTAATACTTCCGAATACTCCTCAAATATTTCCTCCGTGCATATAACGTCGAATTTGCCGCTAAACCATAGTTCGAGCAGGTCTCTTTCTTTTCCTCGAAAAAATATGCCTGAGATTAATATATTGGTATCTATAACTATGCGCACTTTTGTTTATTCCTTGTTTCTTTTATAACCCTGCCGACATCTTTGCGTTTTAGATTTAATTTTTCCGAAATTTCGTCACCCATAGCGATTAGATTTTTAAAATCATTTATATTGGGTTCTTCAATAGGCTTTAAAAGTATATTGCTCCCGTCCTGAAGTATAATCAGTTTGGAATTCGGCTTTAAGTTTAGGGCTTTCCTGATTTTATTCGGTATTACCACCTGTCCTTTAACGGACATGCTTGTAGTTTCCATAATAATAAACCTCCAAAATAAGTAAGTATTTCTTACTTTTATTATAAAGGTAATTAATTAAAAAATCAAGTTAAGATTTTTGTAAAATCAAAAAATCTGGAATTGAAAAGCCCGTCCGATAGGAATATAATAATAAATCCTTAAATGCTGATACATTAAAGAAGGTTCGCTTTGTCCGAACAAAGCTGCCCCATAAAAACCCACGGCAAAATCAGGAATGTCATAGAAACCTGTTAAGCTTTACCTGCGGTCTCTGCTCCCGATTGAGTAATATTATCAAAAATTTAATCCAAGACCCAAGATGTTTGGCTTCCGCTTTAGAACCCTGTCCACATAAATCCTGTAATCCAGAATTTGAATTTAGAAAATATCGTTTTAATGCTCCTCTTTTATCCGGTTCGGCAAAGAAAGCGAGATTAGATTATCTTTTAGATTTAAAAGAAAAAAGGATAATTTTGATAACCATCTATACGCACAAGCAGGAAAAAGGTCGTCCCGACGACACAAAGTTAAGAAATTTGATAAAAAATGAGACCGAATAAACTCAGCTTAAGGCTTTTATGTATACCTATTTCACAGATAAAGCCTATAAAAAAGCCTAAAAAACGGCTTATTTAAACCATATTAGCCGATAATGCAAGGCTTGTATCCGGCATATTTGACCGAAAAAATCGCATTATAATTCACATAAACTTTAATCCGCAGAAAAAAAATTACAATGCCGCAAAATCTTAATTAATATAGCAAAAATAGAAATCACATTAAATTATAAAAATGTCAAATCGGGGCATCGTGCGTTAAGAGGAAAGGTTTTAAAGTCGTGAATTAATTATTTTTATGACCCCGATGAGGGTTAAAATAGGTAAAATAGCACATTAACTAACTGCCGATTTTTAGCTATTAAAATCTGCAAGGGATTAGACATTTCATAGCCAGGTTAAAACCAGCGGCTTTTTATCAAAATTTATAAGCATGTATTTGTAAAAACCTCATAAATTTCTTTCAAATTCCTAAAATTAAAGCCCTTTGAAGTTGAATAAATAACAAAACATTAAACTAAAACGAAAGCCTTATCAAATACTACTTACAAGCGTCATCGTAAGAAATAGCAAAAAAACGCACACAATTACCTTTTAAAGCCTCGTCCTCGCAAAACCTAATTATACCCTTTTCCGCCTACACATGAGGAAACGGCAGTTAATTCAGGTGTTAAATTTATAAAATTGGGGAGAGTTGAAAATAGTCCATTTATTTATCGCAGTGTTTAAGGTTTTATCCGCATTTAAAAAATCAATCCTCATTAAATTCGCAATGTTTTTCAAGATACAATTTTAATGCCTTCTTTTCGATATCCGTTATATCAGAATCATTGTAATCTTCCTGCATTTGAAAGCAGATTAGCGTTTTAACGGAAGGATTGAGTTTGGTCTTTTCTTCGATAAATTCTATAGCCTTATCCACTCTGTCCATTAAGGCTAAGATTTTAAAATATGTTACAATAAGATATTCCGAAAGGGGCTCTATTTTTAATGCTTCGAGAATAATAGATTCGGCTTTGCCGATTTTCTTCGTTTCTATAAAAATTAATGCTTTTGAAATGTACGCCGCTGTGAAACTTAAATCCATTGCGATAACAATGTCAAATTCCCCAAGTGCCTCATTATATTTTTTTAACTTAAATAATGAGTCTCCTTTTCCGTAATGATAATAAGGGTCATTTGGATTTAATTTTATGGCTTCGTTATAATTATCTATAGCTTCGTTATATCTTTCCAATTCAAAAAAAGCTTCCGCTTTTTCGTAATAATAGTACTGAATATCTTCTATTTCTGGATTTAAACTTATTCCAATGTCAAACTCTTTAATCGCCTCGTCGTATTTTTCTATATACAAATAGTAAATACCTTTATTTAAGTGATATTTTGGAATATCAGGATTAATTTCGATAGCTTTTTCATAATCGATTATAGCTTTATCTGGTTGTTTTATTTCACTATAAGCATTTCCTCTGGCATTATAATAGTCGGATTCGTCAGGATTTAAATAAAAAGCTTTATTATATTCATCAATTGCTTCGTTATAGCGTTGGAAATCAAATAAAACCTTTCCTTTGCCGAAATAATAATCTGCGTTATTAGGGTTTATCGATATTGCCATATCAAAATCTAAAAGAGATTCTTTATATAATTGCATCATTTGATAAAGTTCGCCTCTTTTTGAATAATATTCAGGATTTTTGCCATCAAATCTAATTGCATTGTTGTATTCCGTCAGAGCCTCATTCAGTCTGTCTAATTTTTTTAATGCCTCTCCTTTTTTAAATTGATATTCCGGATTGTTTTTATTTAAACTGATTGCTTTATTGAATTCGGTTAAGGCTTTATCAAATTTTTTATTTTTAAGATAAAATAATCCATTATCATAAAACACGTTAGGATTATCGCTTAATAGAATTTTGTCTGTTATTTCAGGAAATTTGCTATCTATTGTTTTGATAAAGTTATCGATGTTGTCCTTAAGGCTTTTAATATTCTCTTTTTTGTAATCACTTATTTCTGGCGATGTTTCGATGTCGATTAAAGACTTATAGATAGCTTTTAGATTTTTGTAAGATTCAGCAAGCAAATCATTTATGTTTTTTTCTTGAGACATTTGATTTTCTTTTATTTTTTATTATTCTTGTATAATAAAATACTTATAATAATTATAGCTCCAAGAATTCCCGCAATAATTTCAAAATTATTCCTAAAATTAATTCTTATGTCATTATAAATTGAGGGTGATAAAATATAATATAGGTAATACGCACTGCTTCTTTACCTATTGATATTATGGTTAAAATTGGGGCTAATAGCGAGCCTGCGGTTATCCATAATCTTTTATTTCTTAATTTTATTTTCAAACGTTGTAGCGAAATGCTTGATTTATTCGGTTTCCAAATAAATACAAATATTATAATCGAGATACTTGCTAATATTTCGGGAATCAATAAAAAAATATAATTAGGTTTTATCCAATTGGAAGAAATTATTAAAACAATATTTTTAAAAAATATTGGAGCAAATAAGCCTATTAATAAATAAAAAAAATCATAAAACAGCGGACTAGAGTTGTCGAAACCATTTTCATTTGCAACTTCTTTATTATGTCTTTTTTTCGAAATTTTACTGCCATATTTAAAAAAATTTGAAATTAAGTTGCTAAAATCTTTAATATTATTGGAATTTGGTTTATAAATATTATCAAATTGCATCATGTCAGTCATATTTGAATTTTGATACAACCTGAATTCAATAAAATTAGTCAGTATCACATTATTGTATTCCAATAAATATTTTTTAACTTGGTTATAGCATTCTTCGCTATTAAGATTAATTGAAATATTTTTACATTCTATACAGCCTATTATATTGCCGTCGCTTTCTATTGTAAAATCTGGTTTATTGCCCGTCCTTATGCTTTTTTGTTGATATAGGGAATGCATATTGAAGTTAGAGCTTTCGATAAGCCTTGAAAATAAAGGGGTAAAAGTTGCCTCCTCATATCTCCAGTGAGATTCTTTGGCCTTTAATAAAATGTCTCTTATGCCGCTCAAATAATCTGATAGATGTATTTCGTCATACATAAATTATTGTTATAATTATAATAAAAAAATTCATGAATATTCATTTTTTTATTATAGCTTCAAGCCGTATTCCTTTTAAAATATAAACATAAATATTTTTACCGTTATAACTTTGATCTTTCCTATAAGAGTATAACTGCCAAAAATTGCTCGGCTTTTCAGTAAAGATTTGTTATTTAAATTATTGTTTTGATTATAGGATTATTTTTTTTATGAATATTAATGATATACCTTTTAGGAGTTGCAATTTTTTATATTTTTAAGAGAATTATTATTCTATCTTATAACATTTATTATTAAAATATCTTAAAATATCAAAAATAAATGTCTGGAAGAACTTTATAGCTAGCTATTTTTTGTTATA
>JAKAQK010000022.1 GCA_021822625.1 bacterium
ATAACTATTGATTTATTATAATAAAATATTTATAATAATAATATAAATTAATAATATAAATAACATTAACCTATTGAAAAATAAGCAGAATATATAATAATTATAGGCATGGAAAATCATATTGCTGAGAAAATTTAACCTAAATAATTTAGTTAAAATATCGGGGTGAATATGCAGCTTCTAAAAACAATTGAAAACGCAAACTTAAAACCGAATATTGAAAAAAAAATTATAGATATCTTTTCTACAAAATCCATAGATTTTGAACACAGATTTTTAGAACTCACCGAAAACGATTTAGAAAATCTTTCAAAAATAAATTCATTGATTATTGAACATATGGATTTTCTTATGGATAAATTTTACGGTCATCTGCTTGAATTTAAAGAAACGAAAGATATTATGCTTGAAAAACCCGGACTCGTGGAACACTTAAGAGAAGTGCATACATCTTATTTTAAAGAGCTTTTTTCCTTAAAATACGACGACAATTATCTTGCTCTCAGATTTAACACGGGGCTTGCCCATTTGAACGTTAATATACCGTTCAACGTTTTTATGGGAAGCTATTCTTATTTCTTATCTTTAGTTATTTATTTTATAAAAGACGAACTCCCGAAACGCGATTTTTCGCACAAAGAAATTCTGAATATCGTCGACTCCATACAAAAAATTATAAATCTGGATATTACTTTAGTTATAAGAGCTTATTACAGTAAAGAAATGAGCGAAAAGGAAAAACTTGGCGACGATTTTATTAAAAGGCTGTCGCGCATAGCCGAATTTCGCGACGAAGATACGGGAGCTCATATTGAAAGAATGTCTTATTACTGCATGATAATTGCGAGACATTTAGGATTTGACTATGATTTTCAGATGGATATCTTAGAAGCCTCTCCTATGCACGATATAGGTAAAATATCTATTCCGGATTATGTATTACTAAAGCCTGCAAAATTAACCGACGATGAGTTTGAAATAATGAAAACGCATACTACAAAGGGATATGATATACTTAGCGGTTCGGATTCTAAAATTATGAAATTCGGAGCGGAAATAGCTTTGTCCCACCATGAAAGATATGACGGATACGGATATCCGAACAGACTTAGAGGAGAAGATATTCCTATTTCCGGCAGAATTTGCATTGTAAGCGACGTGTTCGACGCCCTGACAAATAAAAGAATTTATAAACCGGCGTATTCTGTGGAAGACAGCATAAGCATCATGAAAAATGAAATGGGCGTCGGAAAATATTTTGACCCTGCGGTATTTGACGCATTTACAAAAGGATTCGACGATATCATGACTATTAAAAATCATTATAAAAATTAAACATATTATTTTTATTTTTTGAGCTGCTGCATATTTATACTTCATTATTATTAAAACATTAAAAATAAATAATGACGATACCCTGCTAAACGTAATAAATTCCATTCAAAAGATTATGACTATAGACGTTACTCTTGCCGTAGCGGCATATAACGAAAAAGCTATGAATGAAAGAATAACTTTGGAAAAACTGGCCACTACCGATAATTTGACAAAGGCGTTTAACAGAAATAAATACGACGAAATAATAAATCGGGAATACACAGCCGCATTCAGATACGATTATCCTGTTTCTTTAATTATAATAGACATAGATTATTTAAAAAATATAAACGATACATAAATACACGGTAAAAAGAGCGGACGAAGCACTGTACAAATCTAAATTACTAGGGAGAAACAAAGTATGCGCAGTATAAACCGGAAGATATAAAGCGAGCTGAAAAATAATAAATTTTATTTAAAATTTTTTCGACCAATTTGCGTTGACAACTAAATAATACAGATAATACTGGAGTTTAACGATATTAGAAACATACTTTTAAGAAGGCTGATAACTAAATAATACAGATAATACAGCAATAAATAATAAAATTATTAAACATACAAAAAATATTTGATTGTGTATTAAACTAATAATATAATAGAAAGTATAAAAAATATTTGATTGTGTATTAAACTAATAATATAATAGTGAATATAAACGGGGTTTTTATCTGATTAGTGGGCTGTGTTTTGTAAATTTAATGCATTTTTTTATTAATTTTATTTATTGGAATTTTTTTTATTTAAAAGGGAGAGTGCAATGAGGAAAATGTTTGATTTTTTAACGAAAGATTTTAAAAGACTTAAAAACAGCGAAGCTTTTACGCTTATCGAACTTGTTATGGTTATTTTGCTGATAGGTATTTTAGCGGCTGTAGTAATGCCTAAATTTGTCAATTTAACCGGTTCTGCAAATAAGGCGGCTTCGCAGGGCGTAATAGGCTCGCTTGGGGAAGGGGTAACTACGCAGATGTCTAAGAATTTGGTGAATAATGATTTATCGGATTATGTGGCTATTACAGGTTTTGGCGCAACAACAAAAGGTACGGTGACATTTGAGCCTACCTTGCCGACTGCTAATATAGCAGGCACGAATCCTTACGCAAATCCGTTTTTGCTATTGCCGAATTATTCGACGCCTGCGACCGGCTCTCCTGCAGGTTCAGGCACGTCATACAATATTGTGACAACCGCTCCGACCGTTCCTTCGACAACAACACCGGGCAATTCATGGTGGCTTGTTTATAGCAACGGCACAGTTACTGGTCCAGGCACGACAACAGGTCTTTCCGCAGGTCTGACATGCAATAATACAGCAAAGACCAATCCAAATTATGTTGCGCCCACAACGGACGTACCTGTTAATGAATATACCGAACAAATAGGCAATATAGATTATGTTTATACAAACGGTTCGGTAGAAGACAGTTACGCTTATTATATGGTTATATCCGCAAACGACAATATAGAAGGGTTTTATATGACGCCCTGCCAGTCATAATAAATAAACCATATCTGATTTATTTTATCTCTTGCTCCCGACCGCGTTTGCCGCAGTCGGGAGTTCAACTAAATACTCTGACTTCAAAGATGTCTGACTTCAAAGACGTCTGACTTCAAAGATGTCTGACTTAAAAGATGTCTGACTTAAAAGATGTCTGATTTAAAAGACGTCTGACTTCAAAGACGTCTGGCACATATCTATTTATATTAGAATTTTAATTTTTTTAAATTTGATAATGGTATAATGAAAAAAAGGAAATTATATAGATAAAACTGCACTGCGTGAACCGTGCACAAAGACTAAAAGCAATTATTGAATGTGGAAGAGGAAGGATATCATTAACTGCGCCAACTTATAAAAATTGTAAACTTTTTTACAGTTAAAGGCATAAAGATTATAATACTGTGGGATGTTTAAAATTTTTATCGTCTTTTGCCGGATAATCTATGGTATAGTGCGTTCCTCTGGATTCTTTTCTTAGCATAGCCGATGTAATAATCAAATTTGCAACCTCGGCAATGTTTCTTAATTCTATTAAATCTGAAGATATTTTAAAATTCCAATAATATTCTTTAATTTCGTAAATAAGGTTATCAATGCGTCTTTTAGCCCGTTCAAGCCTCTTATTTGACCTAACGATGCCGACATAATTCCACATCATCCGCCTCAGTTCGTCCCAGTTATGCGTTATAACGATAAGCTCATCTCCGCCTTCAAGACCGAAATCTTTCCATTCGGGAATGATTTTGCTATTATTTTCATCGTCATGTTTTAAATCATGTGATTTATCTGCCTGTTTACACTGTTTATGAGATTTATCGTCATCGTCGGCTTGAACCGCTTTTACTTTTACAAGACTCTCCATTTTTTTCATAGTAGATTCGTAGGCTTTTTTGGCAAAAACACAGCCTTCAAGCAATGAATTGCTCGCAAGTCTATTTGCGCCGTGAAGTCCGGTACATGCAACCTCTCCGATAGCATACAGATTGTCTATAGACGTTAAGCCGTCTTTATCCGTCAATATTCCTCCGCAGAGATAATGGGCAGCCGGAACAACCGGTATCCACTGTTTTGACATATCAATACCGAAACTGAGGGTTGTTTTAAATATATCGGGAAAACGCTTTTCTAAGAATTCTTTTGATTTATGAGTCATATCAAGATATACGCACTCGTTTCCCGTTCTTTTCATTTCAAAATCAATTGTTCTGGCTACTATATCTCTCGGGGCGAGGCTTTTTAAAGGATGTACGGAATCCATAAAAGGCGTTCCGTCTTTAAGCCTCAAAGTGCCGCCCTCTCCCCTAAGCGCTTCGGATATTAAAAAAGATTTAGCCTCAGGATGATATAAAATTGTAGGGTGAAATTGATAAAATTCCATATTTGCAATCTTAGCGCCAATTCTGTATGCCGCTGCAATTCCGTCTCCGGTGGAAATGTCTGGATTTGAAGTATAAAGAAAAACCTTGCCGGCTCCTCCGGTTGCTATAACGACAAAATCTGCGCTCACCGGAACTACTCTGTCGTTGTTTCTGTCTAAAAAATAAGCTCCTAAAACTTTATCAGGCATATTTTTTTCTTTTTTTAATTTGTGCGAGGTAATAAAATCTATCGCAATATGATTTTCGAAAATTGAAACATTGCTTTTACTTCTTGATTTTTCAACCAATGCTCTTTCTATTTCTCTGCCTGTAATATCGCCGGCATGCAAAACCCTCCTCTGCGAGTGTCCGCCTTCCCTTCCAAGGTCAAAAGTTTCTTCGTTTTCTTTATATCTTGCAAAATTGACGCCCCAATTAAGCAAGTCTTCCGCAACCGACGGTCCTTCTTCGACAACCATTTTTACAACGTCTTCATCGCATAAACCGTCTCCTGCAGTTAACGTATCTTTTACATGGAGCTCAACGGAATCTTTAATATTCATAACCGCCGCAAGACCGCCCTGCGCATAATTTGTGTTTGATTCCGCCTCTTCTTTTTTTGTAAAAATACCTACCGAAACATTTTCCGGATATCTGTTTGCCAAGCTTAAGCCTGCAATACCCGAGCCTATTATTAAAACATTAAAATGCATTGTTTTTGCTTTTGACCTTTTTTAAATTGACTTTTATTTATTTTATTTTAATTTAATTTAATTTAATATGTTAATTAAATATTTTATAATTTTATCTTCAATGATTTAATATTGTAATAATTCAATATGCTATAATTTAATTTTTTAATTAGAGCGCAAATTCCATTTTAAAACTGCCTTTCCTTTAACGCCGAGAATAATGAGTTTAATCCATTTTGTACGTTTTGTTATAAGCAGTTCTTTTTTCTTCTTGTTATAATATTTTGGGAACTCAACAATATATTGTTTTGACCATTTTGTAATATATGGAAAAAAAGCTTTTAAAAATGCTCTTTTCTGTTCCGCAGGCTTAACCGTTAAAGGCAAAACATTCTCCATCTTGTTGTTGGCAAGATATATCATCCATATAGAACGGCTTGAATTAAAATTATTATACTTGATTTGCGGAGTAAATACCGATATAAAAAATTTTATATGTTTATCTGATTTTCTATATAATTTGTGCAGCATTTTTTTAAAAGCCTTTTTGTTAAGCATATAATATTTTGCATATTTCTTTACGTAAGCAAATACAAACTGCCTATTAAAATATGTTGCGCGTAAAAACATTATAGTGCTTAAATTTTTAAAATTATAAGCATCGGTCTTTTTAGTGTAATAATTCAATACTCCGGCATAGCTATTATTATAATATGCAGTTTTTTGACGATTTGACGCACCGTTGATTTTATCATTGTTGTTATTAATATTGGCGGCGATTCTGTTGTTGCCGTATTCCGATTTATTGCCGGTAACAAGCGCGCAGCCGGATAGACTTACGGAAAGAACAAAAAAGATAGTTATATAAATTGCAAATAATATAAAATAAGGTTTTTTATTCATAGCAGTTATTTTATTGGTAATAAATAATATAAAAGATAAACTTAGACGCTGCAATTTTATTACTGCGGCAGCAATATATCGGCTCTTGTAAAAAGAGAAATCAAGCCGATGCCGTTTTTCAATAAATTTTCTTTACCGCCTTCTTCTCTATCTACAATGCACACCGCGCTATCAATTATATAACCTTCGTTTCTTGCGTTATTTACGGCGTTTAAAATTGAGCCTCCCGTTGTAACGACATCTTCAATAATTACTATTTTAGCGTCTTTTCGAAGAAACTGGACAGGCTCAATCATATTGCCTTTTCCGTATCCTTTCCTTTCTTTTCTGATAACTACGGATTTTAAAGGATTATTATCTAAAAAGCTTGTAATTAAGATAGATGCAACCAGCGGCAGTCCGCCTACCGGAACTCCCGCAATAACGTCATACGGCAAAGAGCTCTTGAGAACCGTTAACTCTTCATATAGCAATTTTCCTATATAATAGAGATAATCGCCGTCAAAAGAAATTCTTCTCAAATCAATATAAAAATCGCTTTTTCTTCCAGATACTAAGGTAAATTCTTTTTTTTCGTAGCATAATGTTTTTATTGCAGTTAAAACTTTTAATCTTATTTCGCCGCTATTTGCATGCAATATGTTTGAATCAAAAATATTATTTTTATCCATTGTCTTTTTTCGTGTCTTTTTATCGTGCCCTTTTATTGTGGCCCTTTATAGTGCCTCTTTATCGTTACGTCTGTCTTTTATTTACTTTATTATTTTTTGTTATATCGTATTATTTTTTGTAATATCGTCTTGCGTTTTGAAATTATATAATCTCTTTACTGAATAATTTTAATTGACCGTAATAATCATTTCCGCATTCAACATCTTCCGGATAAGCCCCTGAAAAACACGCTTCGCAAAAATTAATTTCATTTCCTACCACTTTTCTTAAACCGCCTAAAGTTAAAAATTTTGTAGAGGTAGCGCCTAACTGGCTATTTATTTCGTCTTCAGAATATTTTGACGCCATAAGTTCTTCTTTAATTGGAGTATCTATACCATAGTAGCATGGAGAAGAAACCATAGGCGAGCTTAGACGAAGATGTATTTCTTTAGCCCCCGCCGCCTTAAGCATGTCCACTATTTTTTTAGAGGTAGTCCCTCTTACGACAGAATCGTCAACTACTACTACTTTTTTCCCTTCTATCACGTCTAAAACAGGATTGAGTTTTATTTTTACGCCGAAATTTCTTATTGCTCGTTTAGGTTCTATAAAAGTCCTGCCGACATAATGATTTCTGGTGAAACCCATTTCAAACGGTATGCCTGATTCTTTAGAGTAGCCGAGAGCTGCCGGAACTCCGGAATCCGGAACCGGTATTACGATATCGGCATCTATATAAGAATCTCTGGCAAGCTGTCTGCCCATTTCGCTGCGGATTTTATAAATTGATTTGCCGTTGTATATACTGTCGGGGCGTGAAAAATAAATCAATTCAAAAACACAGTATGAATTTTTTTTTCTTTCAAACGGAAAAAAACTTTTCATACCTTCGCTGTTTACAAGGATAATTTCGCCTGGTTTAACATCGCGTATATATTTTGCGTTTATTAAATCTAAACTGCATGTTTCAGATGCAAAAACAACAGAGCCTTCAAGTTCCCCTATGACAAGCGGACGAAAACCGAAAGGGTCCCTTGCGGCTATCAGTTCATTTTCGGATAAAAATAAAAATGAATAGGCGCCTTTAACTTTTTCGAGCGAACTGATAATCCTATCGACTAAAAATCTCTCTTTTGACGATGCTATTAAATGTATAATTACTTCGGTGTCCGAACTTGAATAAAATATTGAACCTTTTTCTTCTAATTCTTTTTTAAGAATATTTGCATTAGTTAAATTTCCGTTATGAGCAACGGAAATAGAACCGTAATAATAATCTGCAATAAGCGGCTGCGCGTTTTTTAGCAGCGTTTCACCAGATGTTGAGTATCTTACGTGACCAATGGCGTGTTTACCTTTAATCTTGCTGAGGGTAGTTTCGTTAAACACATCGTTAACCAAACCTAAATTTTTATGGAAATATATATTGCTGTTATCAGAGGAGGCAATTCCGCAAGATTCCTGTCCCCTGTGCTGCAGCGCATATAATCCTAAATATGTTATATTTGCAGATTCTTCGTTATTGTAAATACCGAACACTCCGCACTCTTCGTAGATTTCTTCCATTTTCTTTGTTTTTTAACTAAAATATTTTATTAATTAATAAATTATTCTCTATTTGTCGAATAATTTTTCTACCGCATTATAATATCTTTCTTTTATTTTACCACTTTTTAATTCTATTATGTTATTAAATTTTATAATATCTTTTACAACTGTTCCTATTTTCTCAATTTCAATACCTGCATTTTTTACAAATTCGTAAATTTTATGTTCGTTCGAAGGATTTGCGCTTATAACAAAAGCCTGTTCAAATTCAGAAAATAAAAGCATGTCGTTTCTTAGTCCGTCTTTATGTACTTCCGCAATTACACCCAAATTTTTATCTGATAAAATTGCCTGCTCCGCCACTGCCGTGAAAAGACCGCCCTCGCTAATATCCGCGGCGCTTTTTAGCAATTTCCCTTCTATAAGACCCCGTAAACAGTTCTGAAGTTTTAACTCATAGTCTATATCGATAGAGAGAGGTTCCTGCATAAAATCGTTATGAACAAGCTCCATAAATAAGCTCCCGCCGAGATTTCCGGACAGCCTGCCAAGCAGGTAAACATTATCGCCTTCGTCCTTATAAGTTGAATTGACGGCTTTGCCGGCATCGTTTATATAGCCTACCATAGCAATTACCGGAGTAGGATAAATCTTCCCTGCTCCCGCTGTTTCGTTGTATAAACTGACATTACCGCTGACTGCGGGCGTATTAAATTTTAAGGCGGCATCCGTTATACCCTTTATGGCTTCTTTAAACTGCCACATAATTTCCGGGTCTTCCGGACTGGCAAAATTAAGGCAGTCGGTAATGGCAACGGGCGTTCCTCCGCATGCGGAAATATTTCTTGCGCATTCTATAACGGCTAACATTGCTCCTTTATAAGGATTAAGATAGCAATATTTTGAATTACAGTTTGAATTTAATATTATGCCGGAATTTAAATCTGCGGGATTTACCGAGTTTGCCGGCTCGGTTGGAGCGTTAAATTCTTTATATCTCAGCACTGCGCAAGACGAACCCGGACATGCAAGCGTATTCGTCCCAATCTGATAATCATACTGCCTGTAAATAAAATGTTTTGATGCAATATTTGGATGAGATATAATTCTTTCGGCAACGGAATTAAAATTTTTAGGCATTCTGTATTCATCCGGCAAAAATTGTTTTACGTCTTTTATATATAAAGGAACAGCCGACGGTCTATCGTACGACGGACCGTTTACCACCGACTCTACCGGAAGCGTATGATAAGGTTTAGATTTATAAATAAATTGGATTGTTTTTTCTTTAGTAACTTCGCCTATAATAACACAATTTAAATCCCATTTTTTAAATATCCCTTCAAGCTCATCGTATTTTTCCTTTTTGCATGCAATAAGCATTCTTTCCTGCGATTCAGAAAGCATAATATCAAGCGGCGTCATATTTGCCGCCCTTAACGGAATTTTATCCATATTTAAGATCATGCCTTTGCCGCTATTTTCCGACATTTCAAAAGAAGAGCTCGTTAATCCGGCTGCGCCCATATCCTGAATGGAAACGATAAGTTTTTTATCCATTGCTTCAAGGCATGCCTCAAGCAGCAATTTTTCCGTAAAAGGGTCCCCAACCTGAACAGTGCTTCTTTTATTGGCTTTCGACGAATCAAATTCACCTGAAGCCATAGTAGCTCCGTTGATTCCGTCCATACCCGTTGCCGAACCGACGTACACCACAAGATTGCCTTCTTCGCATGCTGATGAAAGAAATATAGCGTCTTTTTTAGCTATCCCCATAGTAAAAGCATTGACAAGTATATTATTGTCATAGCATGAATCAAACACGACCTCGCCGCCGACGGTAGGTACTCCCATACAGTTTCCGTAAAACCCTATGCCTTTTACGACTTCAGACAAATAATAGGGCGTTCTTGGATGATTAAAATTTCCAAATCTGAGGGAATTAAGATTTGCAATAGGTCTTGCGCCCATTGTAAAGATATCGCGCATGATTCCGCCAACCCCTGTCGCCGCACCTTCAAAAGGTTCAATAAAAGACGGATGATTATGGCTTTCCATTTTAAACACGAGGACATTAACGCCGTCAAATTCTATAACCCCTGCGTTTTCTCCAGGACCTATAAGAACGGCTTCGCCTTTTGACGGTAAATTTTTAAGATGTATTTTTGTGCTTTTATAGCTGCAATGCTCCGACCACATAGCAGAAAAAATACCCATCTCAAAATCGTCGGGTTCTTTCTTCAGAATATCGTTTATCTTTTTATATTCTTCAAAAGATAATCCAAATTGAGCATAATCTTTGTCTATCGGCAAATGAACGGGAGCGTTTGCATCATCAATGTAATTACCAGACCCGTCATTATCGCTTTTATAGCTGTTATCAGCACTGCCGTTATCAGTTATGAGCATCTTTTTGTTTGTTTTTAATAATCCAAAATTAAATATAGTTAAACTGAATAGATTATATGATTATCGTATTTAATATCTATTTAATATCGTTAAATATAATTGTAATATTCAATATCTATTTAATATTTATTATATCTTCGGTACTTTTATAATACGGTTTATGTTAATGAACATAAGCTAACTGAAGTTATTTATTTTTAATGTAATAAATAATAGAATTAAATATTTTTGCTCCGTCATCGCTTCCCAATATTTTTTCCGAAGCTCTTTCAGGGTGAGGCATGAGACCCATCACATTAAAATTTTCTCCAAACAGTCCTCCGATATTTTTCAATGAACCGTTTGGATTTGAATCGTCTGCTACAACCCCGTCTTCATTGCAATATTGGAAAGCTACATGACCTGAAGACAATAAATCTTCCAGTTCATTATTTTCGGCAAAATAATTCCCGTCATGATGTGCGATAGGAAGCTTCAAAACAGCATCTTTTTCTATAAGACAGGTAAACGGATTTTCGCTGCTATTATTATTGCCGCTTCTGTTATTATTGCCGTTGCTATTATTACTGTCGCTTTTATTATTATTGCCGTTATTATTACTGCCGTTATTATTTTTATTGAAATTATTGCCGGAAATATTTTTAATATAGACGTCTCTGCATTCAAATTTTAAAGATTTATTCGTCAGCATCGCTCCTTTAAGCAGCCCCGATTCCAAAAGTATTTGAAATCCGTTACAGATGCCCAGAACAATGCCGCCGCCGTCAGCATATTCTTTTATAGATTTCATTACCCTGCTTCTTGCAGCCAAAGCGCCAGCTCTTAAATAATCGCCGTAAGAGAATCCGCCGGGTATTACTATAAAATCGTAATTTTTGAAATTATGAAATTCGTCCTTATGCCACAAAAAAGAAACGTTAAGGTTAAACACATTCTTTAACGCATAATAAACATCCATATCACAGTTAGAACCTGGAAAAACAGTAATTCCTGCGTTTATTTTTTTATTTTCCGTTAAATTCAGCCTAATACTCAATTAATCGTCCCAATTTCAATCTAAATAATTATTAATTTAAATACCAATATATCAATATTAAAGTTTTCTATTTCTATTAAAAGTTTTTTAGTAGCCGTCGCAATAAATAATCTAAATCATTATTTATTTCAATATTAAAATTGTTGCTAATCGTCTTAATAATTATCCTTAATAATTATTAATTTCAATATTGAAATTTTCTATTATAGGATTAGACAATATTTTTTCAGAAATATCTTTTAATTCCTTGCTTAACATTTTTTGAGTCAATCCCGACATGTTATTTTTACTTGACCCGTTAATATCGATATTATCATTGACGGCGTCATGAGCATTATTAGCATCATGAGGAGCAATATCGTCAATTTTATCGATATGAGCAATATTATTATTTTGTCTAATAGTCAATTCTATATGCTTTCCTACTCTGACATTATCAATATTATTATATCCGGATGATTTTAAAACAGATAAAACAGCCTTTCCCTGAGGATCCAGAACCTCGTCTTTCAGCATAACTTTAACCGTAGCTTTTGTTATAGCATTGCCTGCCGGCGAATGGTAAGGAAATAAAGACAATGACCTTTCAAAGATAAAATCAATATTTTTATAATAATAGTTGATATCAAATAAACTGTTTATTTCAGCTTCGTTTAAATATTCCAGAACATCGTCATTATTTTTTAAAAGAACTGCAAATTCCGTTTCCGACTGTATAGCTTGATGAGCAAGTTTCTGAACAATTTTATATGCATCTTCTCTGAGCATTCCTTTATCAATCATGGCAAGCAAAATTTTTTGCGAAAAAATAACGCCTTTCGTCAATTGCATATTTTTAAGCATTCTGTCTTCATGAACAACCATATTGTCTACTAAATTAATAAGCTGATTCAGGATATAATACATTAAGATTGTAGAATCAGGCGTTATAATTCTTTCTACCGAAGAATGCGAAATATCCCTTTCATGCCACAGAGGAATATCTTCAAGAGCCGACATTAAATTTGACCTTAATATTCTGGAAAGTCCGCAGATATTTTCTGAGACGATAGGATTTTTCTTATGCGGCATAGCCGATGAGCCTTTTTGTCCGGCAGAAAAAGCTTCTTCAGCTTCCGAAACCTCGGTCCTCATTAGATGTCTCATTTCAAGGGCTATTTTTTCGCAGGAAGCGCCAAGCGAGGCAATAGCATAGAAACATTCCGCATATATATCCCTCTGAATTACTTGATTTGACAAAATAGGTTTCAAATCCAAGATATCAAGCGCTATTTTTTCAACCTCAGGTGAAATATTTGCGAATGTCCCCACCGCTCCTGACAATTTTCCGCATGAAACGGTCTCTATAGCTTTATTTAGCCTAACAATTCCTCTGTTAATTTCTTCATAAAATATAAGAAGTTTAAAACCGAATGTTACAGGCTCTGCATGTATTCCGTGAGTTCTGCCCATCATAGGGGTATATTTATATTTGAGAGCTTTCTGTAATAAACTTTCTGCAAGAATTTTAGCTTTTGACAGGTTCAATGTAAGCGCCTGCCTAAACAATAGAGAAAAAGAGGTATCGCCTACATCCGAAGACGTAAGTCCGAGATGAATAAATCTCGAATCTTCGCCGACATATTTTGCAACGTTAGTCAAAAAAGCAATAACGTCATGCTTTGTTATTTTTTCGGTTTCTTCAATTTCCGCAACATTGAATTTTGCGTTTTTTAAAATATTCTCTAATGATTTATCGGGTATCTTGCCGATTTTATTATAAGCCGAACATACTGCAAGTTCAACTTGAAGCCACGTATTATATTTATTTTCTAACGACCATATGTCAGAAATTTCCGGCAAAGAATATCTGTCTATCAATTTATTTATCCTCGAAATGTATAAAAATGTATTAATATATTTTATTTTTTAGTAGCTATGGCAATTTTATAGAGTCCGTTTTTAATAGCAGAACTCATAACTGCCACAACGCTTGAAACTTTAGATGCTTTGTCTGCTTTAATTACAATAGTCGGATTAGCTCCCGATTTTTTAAAAAAAGATAAAATTTCCGAAAGTTTTTTTAAAGTTATTTTCTTCTTCTTGTAATACACATTGCCTAGCTTTGTAATATAAATAGTAACAGGTTTTTTTGAAGCGGCGGAAGACTGAAGCCCCGATTTCGGGAGATGTATCTTAATTCCTGAATTGCTCGCAAATGTTGTAGTCATCATAAAAAATATCAATAAAGTCAAAAAGACGTCAACCATATTAATAACATTTATAATAGGGTCGCGTTTTTTTCTTTCCGCAAATTTCATATATATTAATAAAGATATTAAGATTAAAGTTATAACTTATTTATTATATTTATTTTTCTTGTTTATGTTTTTTTAAGACTCAAATTATAACTTAAAATTTCATATATATTAATAAAGATATTAAGATTAAAGTTATAACTTATTTATTAATTTATTTTTATTGTTTTATGTTTTTTTATGTTTTGTCTTCAACCTTAGTTTTTAATCTTTTTTTATTTTTGAGATTAACGAAGATGCCATATCTTCCATTATTACGGCGTAGCCAAAAGCTCTGGAAACGAAATATTTATAAAATAAAAAACATACAATTGCAATTATTAAACCCATTGCCGTGGAATATAATGCCTCAGATATGCCCAACGCAAGCAGATGGGGATTCGCAACTCCGCTGCTGTAAGAAACAGCGCTTAAAGCTTTAATCATTCCAACGACGGTACCTAGAAGTCCGAGAAGCGGCGCAATAGTTGTAATTGCGCTTAAACCTTCCAAATTTTTTTCAAGTTCGGAATAAGCCCTTTTTCCTGCCTCTTCTACTTCTAATTTGACCGTATCTATAGAATTTTTATAATTTTCTATTATTGAGAGATACACTCTTGTTAACGGCGTCGCAGAATTTGAACAAAACCCTTTTGCCCTTTCTATATCGCCTTTTTTTAAAGCATCTTCAATATTGACTATCAAATCCTGAGGAAATATTTTAGTCTTTCGCAAACTGTAAAGTCTTTCAATTATTATTGCAAGACCTACAATGGAACATAAGATAAGAGGATATAAAAAGTATTCCGATATTAAAATGGTAGAATTAAACATTTATTGAATTTTCACCTGATATAATGTTCGAAAAATTAGTACAGCGAACATATTTTGTTAATTTAATTAATATGTTATACATAGTATTTAACCCTTATCTTTTTAAATTCTTTTGTGCTTATTAAACTGTCATAATCCTTTATGCCGGTAAGTTCTGCTATTTTATTCATTGCATTAAGGGCTTCTTCTTCATTTTTTGTATGAATCATAGTAAAAATATTATATTCCCATTTACCCGGATACACAGGTCTTAGATAGCAATGGGAAACCTCATTAATTGAAGACATTATTTTTCCGTTTTTATCGGCTTCATCTTCTTTTGATTTCCATATTCCCATTATATTATAGCTAAACCCTGCTTTTTGATGATGCAGAACGCAAGCAAATCTGCGCATTTTTTTTTCGGCAATAAATTTATCAATTTGAGACAGAAGCATTTCTTGAGAAATATTTAAATTTGAAGCTGCATTCTTAAAAGGTTCAGGCACGATTTCTAAATCTTTTTGCAATTCTCTTATACAGTTTTTTTCAAATTCGCTGATATTTATTTTAGAATCTTCTATTGCATCATCCTGAGAAAAATATTTAAATTTGGAATTCTTATCAGAATCTATATTTGCAGGGTCAGAATCAGCATTTGCCAAGGATGACGATTCACTTTCTCTAATCATATCAAAATTGACGCCTATTTTATATAGTTTTAACGTAGGAAGTATAAGATAATCCGCCGCTTTAGCATTATTTGCAATAAGCCCTATTTCTTCATCAAAATCTTTATCCGGCGGCAATGTAATAGTAAACCATATATTATACGGATTGTTTCTGAGATAATTATGGCTGACGCCGTTATGGGCATTGATAACGGATGCTGCGTCTTCAACCTTATCTTCCGGAACATTGAAGGCAACAAGCGTACTTTTATATCCTATATTATGCGAGTCGAATATTGCGCTTATTTGTCTAATTACCTTTGCTTGTTTTAAATTGATAATTTTGTTTATTACCTCTTCTTCGGTTATTCCAAGCCCTGAACCTATTTCCTGGAACGGTCTGATAGAAGTAGGAAAATCAGTTTGCAGGATATTTAGAATCTTTTTATCTATTAAAGATAAGTCTGGTAAAGATAAGTCTGGCTTTGAAGACATTTTTTGTGAAGCCGGTTCAGATGGTGCTGATTGCATAATATTGTATTCCTTTGTATAGTTTTTATTAAATTAGTCCGTTTAAAATTAGATATTAAATATTAGATACATTAATACATTACTTACTACTTATTACTTAATTATAATAATAAATATAATAAGTAAATAAAACGACGCAAAACGCTCAAAAAAATAATAACAAATTATTAAATATAAAATAAAGATAAAATATAAACATAAAACACTAAATATAAAACGCGCTGCAATATTTGAATATATATTAATTAATGTGGCTCTGCTCCGGCTTTTTTATTATTCACGTTCGACAAAATATTTAAATATATATTAATTAAATTGGACCGTCATTCTTTTTATTATAGATTATCGAACCAATCTAATCAATAAAAAAATCAATAAAAAAGTTTATTATAAATTTAAGCAAAGAATAACTAAAGAATGACCGAAGGTAACTGTAAAATTAATTTAATTTAATGTAATTAAATTAACGCAAGGCGGCAGAAGTAAATAAATAAGTAAAAAAATAAGTAAAAAAAAATGCTTAAAAGATTAAACATAGTATAACGATGTTAATCTTTTAAGCATTTAAAATAACTGTTCAATTTAAATAGTTGATACATCCATACAACAAAGATTTACAGCCATCCATTTTCAGACGGTTCATTATTTTAAAGATTCCAGATAAGCAGCTAAAGTATTTACCTGAGATTTTGGCATACTTTTATGATTAGGCATAATTGCCATAAATGATTTGCCGTTAATTGTAACTGTGCTTCCAGGTGCAAAATGAGCGCCAGGCGTTACTATCTGGGTTTTAATCCATGAAAGGCTTCTCTGGCTGCCTACATGCGAAAGATTAGGTCCGACTGAGCCGCCATTGCCGTTAATAGTATGGCAGGCAATGCATCCGTCAGAGCGAAAAAGTTGCGGACCGGTAGCTGCAAAAGCCATTGTTGATGTGAATGCAAGAATACCTAAACTTAAAACTGAAGCGGTTAAAATTTTTGATTTGATTAATTTTGAAAAGAATTTTTTCATTTTGAATTTCCCCCCCATTTTTTTTGGTTTAATACTTTCTTTAATGATTTACTTTAATGATTCAACTTTTTACTTTAATGATTCAAGGTAGCCGGCTAACGCATTTAATTTTGCAGCAGACATGCTTTTATGACCCGGCATAATTGCCATAAATGATTTGCCGTTAATTGTAGCAGTGCTTCCCGATGCAAAATGAGCCGACGGATCCGTAATCTGAGTTTTAATCCATGAAAGGCTTCTTGTGCTGCCTACATGAGAAAGATTAGGTCCGACTGAGCCGCCATTGCCGTTAATAGTATGGCAGGCCACGCATCCTTCCGAACTAAAAAGCGAAGCGCCTGAAGATGCAAAAGCTATTGACGCATTAAGCGCAACAAACCCTAAAATAATAATAAAAATACCTGTAATTTTTTTCATAATTATTCATTCACCCCCTTTTTATGTTATATTTTTATATCGTGAAAATTATAAAATCCTCAACTTATTTATTTATTTAAGAATTTTTTATTTTTTTGTTTTCATTAATTTTACTTCATGCTTATAATATTTCTAGTACTCCTCTAGTATTCCTTATAAATATATATATAATATATTTTTAAACATTATAAACAGTAAGAATGTACATGCTCACGTACATATACTCTGCTTATTCTATTATATATTATATCGGCACAATTTTAAATATTAATAAGTTATTTAAATAAAGTCAACACTTTTTTTATTTTTAATGCAAGTTAACTATTTAATTAATATAATATATCAATAAAATTAGGCTAATATAAAATGAGCATATGATTTTAATTTTATTCCTTTTAATTTAATGTTAATATAAAATATGTAAAATATGTTAGTCACCTCCGCCCTTATGGACAAGATATCCGAGCTATAATTTTAGATGAATAATAAATATCTTTGTATTTCCATATTCAATGTATTATAATACTATTTCAATTATAAAAAATAGAATAAACTGCATCTAAACAATATTTTAATAATATATTCTAATAAATTCAACCAATCAATTATGGATAAAGTATTTTTATATTTGTATATAGCCGGCGTAGTATTCTTTTTTAGTCTTTTAATAACATTTGCAGGTTCGTTTATATTTTTAAAAATTAAGAAAGTAAAGGTTAAAAAACAGATTTACATAACATATTTATTAATTTTTATCATTCTTATTGTAATAATATTGATATCCGGATTAGAAATCAGCGCGATATGATTAGAAAATATAATTATCGGTATAATTTAAACTATATCAAAATCAAATAACAATTGTATTTAGAGGAGTGTTAACAAGATGCTTGCTACATTTAAATCAAGATTATATTTTGCGGCAATAATGATGTTTGTAGTAATTCTAATAGGCAATTTTGTAATTATGGGATATATAAATTCTTTTAAAAATTACTCCTATACGCAATCCGTTATAGGTTCAACGATATCTTCCCTGCTAAAAGTTCAGAGAAATACTATCGGCATAATATATCTTTCTAGACTGAGACAAAAAGATTTAAAAATAGCAAAATTAGAAAAGAAGATATTTAATCCGTCGACAATAAATAAAAAAATATTTAATTTAAGGAATGCAATAAAAAAAGCCCGCGTTGACAACACGTTATCCATAAATGGATTCACAACCGGATTCAGCCATGAAAATTTTAAAACAGTTTTTGGGGTCAAAAAAAAATATCTAAAAAAATCTTCAAGCAAACAGATTAATATTAAGATGCTCCAGCTCAAAAAATTTATGGCATCATACAGACCTAATATGGTTAAGTTATTAAAAAATCCGATTAAAACAGGACCGACGATAAATCCTGATTATTTTAAAACAAAAATAGACTCCATAATTGCCAATCTGAACTTCGTAAAAGGAAAAATAGCTGCAAAATCCGCCGCTAAAATTAAAATGCTCATTGATTTCTTTGTAATTCTCCCAATTTTCGCATTACTTCTATTACTTGGAATAAGCTATTATTTTAAAAAATTCTTAATAGAAGAATTAATAAGCACAACAAATAAAATAGGCGAAGTTGCAAAAGGAGATTTAAGAACTAAAATAAAAATAAACGTAAATCCTAAAAATGAAATAGGTTTGCTCGTAAGTCACGTTAATATATTAATAGACTCGCTGACCAACAATGTAAGTTCTATTACTCAAGCCGTAGAATCGGTATCAAGCTCCAGCACGGAATTGAACGCATCGTCTTCAGAACTTGAAAATGCAATAGACCATATGAAAAAAAACAGTACATCTATAATTGAATCTATTAAACAATTAACCCTTGCCATTGTCGAAATAGCGAAAAATTCCAGCAATGGCGCTCAAGAAGCCGATTATACGCAAAAAGCCACTGAAGAAGGTTCTATCGCCGTTCAAAATGTTATTAAGGAAATTACATCAATTGAAAAATCGGTGGATAATGCTGCAAATGTTATCAATAAATTAGGGGAATCTTCCCAAAAAATAGGGGAAATTATTGCAGTTATTAATGAAATCGCAGACCAGACCAATCTGCTTGCGTTAAACGCTGCTATAGAAGCGGCTCGCGCCGGAGAGCAGGGAAGAGGATTTGCCGTCGTTGCCGATGAAGTGCGAAAACTTGCAGAAAGAACGACAAAAGCTACGAAAGAGATAACTAATATGATATCTTCTATTCAAGAAGATACTTCAAAAGCTGTTGAATCAATGAGTTATGGAAAAGAAGAGGTTAAAAACGGGGTAAACGTTGCTAACAATGCAGGTATCCAAATTAATAAAATCAAGGAACTTTCCGTTAAGCTAAAAGATATGATAACCCTGATTGCAACGGCTGCCGAGGAACAATCTACCGCAACAGAAGAAATATCGGCATCGTCAGACGGTATTTTGCAGTCTCAAGAATCTGCAACAACCAGCGCAGCGCAGGTAAAAATAGGAGCAAACGAACTTTCAAAATTGGCTTCGGAATTATCTAAAGTAGTAACTATATTTAAAATTAAATAATAACGATAAACAAAATAACAAAATAATAAAATAAAATAAATAAATAAATAAATAAATAAAAATAAAATAAAAAATAGAAAATAAATAAATAAAAATATAATGGCAGTGAGCGATACAGATAATGAACAACAATCGGAAAAATATTAAAAAAAAATTATTTATAATTATTTTTATTTTTATAATATTTTTTTTAACGGGCTCTTCTATTGCATTTATGCTCAATAAACCCCTCAGATATACCTTTAAGAAAAATATATTCATTCCTTTAAAAGATTTTACGTTTTCAATACTTAAAATAAAACCCGCAGAATCTTTAACCGACGCTGCAATTAAACAAAATGACGCTTCGGTTCATACCGCTTCTGCCGACAATAATAATATAATCAAACTGCAACCTAATGATATTAAAAAGATATACAGGCATAAAAATAATTTAAAAATTACTATGCCCGGTAACTTCATGTATCCTTATCTATATCACGGTATATATAGAAAAGGAAATAATCTGTTTAGCGTGATAATGTCTAAGTTAAATTATCTGCCGGTAGAATGTATTCCGTTTAGCGCTGCCGACAGCAGTAAAAATTATATCTATATTAAATATGAACATAACAGATATTGCAGATGGAAATGGCGTTGGAAGAATCTGCCGGATAATTTTATAGAGGACTGGAAACCGGACTACTTTTCGGCTATACTGGAAGACGCCGCTATGAATTTTCAGCATCAAAATAAACTTAGAATTACCGGAAGAATTAATGAAAATGTATGGAAAAAAGCTTTTAAAGATTTAAAAAATCATAAAGCAAATAAATACGGTTTGACCGTTATATGGGCTGACAAAACTTTTCCAAAAACCCTGCATTTATGGAGAAACGGGAAAAATATATTGGTTTCATTTGTTAATACCGGTGTTTTTGACGCTCCTACATATAACGGAATATTTCCGGTATATAAACGCTATTTTGAAGCGACTATGTCAGGCAAAACCCCGTGGCATCAACCATATGACGATAAAAATATACCTTTTATAAACTATTTTGATTTTGGCGAAGCAATTCACGGATTTCCAAGAGGTATGTACGGCATTAACAAAAGCTTGGGCTGCTTAGAACTTCCTTTAAGAAATGCGTGGATAATATGGAAAAAGATAAACTACGGCACAATGGTCGATATTATTAAAGATACACACATTAAACCGGCCTTTAAACAAAAAAATTACCTGCATCCGAAAATCAAAAATTTTATACCGCATAAAAATTTCTTAAAATATTATTTACTTAATAAAAAGGATTCTATAGAGGAGACCTCTTTATTAAATAATAAGAATAAAAATAGAGATATGAACAATAGCAGACTCATTTATCAAAATACAGGCGCCGCAGCTTCCGCTCCCGCTATCAATACTTATAGAAAGAATAGCTCAGATATGTCTGATATGCCCTTAAAATTAAAGTTTATATACGTTGATTACGGTATGACATTTCAAGACGTGCCTGTTACATCATTAGTTTATTTTAAATTTAAAACAAACCGAAATAACACCGGCTATAATTTTTCTAAAAAAGTTATACTCACGAGCGGAATTAACTACGGCGGAAAAATAGATATACTGTCCAAAGCATCTAATAAAAACAAATTATTCTTTTCCGATGTTAGAAATCTAAAAGGAACATATATAAAGATCGGA
>JAKAQK010000151.1 GCA_021822625.1 bacterium
AGGAGCTACCGTTATTTTCATTATTAAAAATTAATCAATAATACTGTTTAATATATTAAAAAAATTAGGGAATGACGTATTTATACATCTAATATCCTTAACTTCCGTTTCTTTATTCTTTAATAAAAGAGCTAATATTATCATAGACATGGCTATTCTATGGTCACCGTAAGATTTAATATAGAAGCCGGAGGCATCTTTTTTTTCAGTCGGATTGTTTAAGCCGGTAGAATTATTCGACTTATTTAAAAAGACAGATTTTCGTTCGGAATTATTAAACTTATACAATTGCCCCAAATAATCCGGATTGCCTTCTATTTCAAACCCGTCGTCATATTCTTTGGATTTAATGCCGAATTTATTTAAGTTAGCCGCAACGGCTTTTATTCTGTCCGTTTCTTTTACGCGCAATTCTTTAGCGCCGTGAACAGTCGTTATGCCTTCTGCAAAGGACGCTATTACCGCAAATATAGGAAATTCATCAATCATATCAGGAACGTCTTCTTCGGTTATATTTGTTGCCGAAAGCTTAGAATATGACGCTTTAATCGTTCCGACTTTTTCAAAATCTTTCCTGTAATCAATTATTTCGATATTTGCATGCATTCTCTTTAGAACATTAATAAGTCCGACCCTTCTGTCGTTTAACAGCACGTCTTTTATAGTTATTTCAGAATCTTTTAATAAAAGTCCTAGAGCAATAAAAAAAGCAGCGCTGCTGAAGTCTCCCGGGATTTCGATATTAAAAGGCTTTAACTCTCCGCCGCCTTTTATATTTATTATATTCCCGCCGTCGGCAGTATTTTCTTCCGTAAACGGATAATCTTGGAGCGATAAAAATTGCTCAGTGTGGTCTCTTGTTTTATTTTTTTCATAAATGACTGTGTTCCCGTCTGCATATAACCCTGCAAAAATTAAACATGATTTGACCTGAGCGCTGGGAATAGGCACATCGTAGTAAATAGCGTTTAATTTTGAACCTATGATAGATAAAGGCGGATAATTATTTTTTCTGCCAAAAATTTTAGCGCCCATAAGAGACAAAGGGTTTATTATTCTTGCCATAGGACGCGAATTCAAATATTTATCGCCGGACAGCACTGAAAAAAAATCGTTTCCTGCTAAAATACCGGAAATAAGCCTTGTCAGTGTACCGGAATTATATGTATTTATGACGCTCAGCGGTTCTTTTAGTCCATATAGACCGTTGCCATGGACTTTAATTTTATATTCTTTGGACGCTTCTATTCTGACGCCAAGTTTTCTGAATGCTGCAACGGTAGCGAGGTTATCGCGCGAAACTGAAAGCCTGCCGATAGTTGAATTTCCGTTTGCAATAGAACCAAGCATTATTGCTCTATGCGAAATTGATTTATCTGCAGGAACGGTTATTTCCGACTTTAGCGGTTTATCTAATCCTTTAATTAACACGCTATTTGCACCGGTAGATAATTTAATCAAATTTCCTCCCTTTTCATCCCAGTCATAATTTTTTTGTATTACTTTTATACCCTTTATGCCAATTGGCTATATCGCTTTATTTTGTTATTTTTATAGCAAGTTACCGTATCGGTATTATATTTTTTATATATTTTTAGTTTTAGTTTTATTTTTTTCTTATTTATATTTTTATTATTATTTATATTCTTATTTATATTCTTATTTATATTTTTATTTAATTGTGTTTATAAAATTATTTTAATTAGCATATTATAGCTTATTTAAATAGTCAGTTCAGCATTTTTCTTTGTTTAGATATTTCGGCAATCAGCGCGCTAAGAGCATTTTCATCGTTATTTTTCAGCAAGACTTTAAATTCATTAAGATTATTAATATAATTGTCTAATGATAAAATTAAATTATCTGCATTTAATAAAAAAATATCCGTCCAGATGTTTTCTGAAGATGCGGCAATTCTAGTCGTATCTTTAAAACCTGAAGCTATATATTTTAAAGCGTTTAAGGATTGATTTGCATCTGCGGCATCCAGCACTGTTTTGCTAAGACAAAAAGAAACAACGTGCGGCAAATGACTTGAATATCCCACTATATAGTCATGAGTACACGCATCGGCGTATACAATTTCCATTCCTAAGGTTTTCCAAAAAAAAGCCGTTTTTTCAAATGCGCCGGATTCTTTAATAATAATGCAGGTTTTACCATGGAACATATTTATATCCGCATTTTCTGCTCCGCTTTTATCGGAACCGCACATAGGATGAGAACCTATGAAATTATTTAATCCTATTTTTTGCGCGGTAGAAACAATTTCTTTTTTTATACTTCCTATATCGGTAATTAATTGAAATTGAGAAAAAAAATTTTTATGAACGGATAAAAATTTTAAAATTATTTTGGGCGGAATGCACAAGACTGTAATGTCGGAACGTTTCGGATTATATGCAGAAGGTATGTTATTAATTTTTGAGATATTGAAAGCTGCGTCAGTCTTATCTATCTTATCTATTTTATCTATTTTTTTATCTATTTTATCTATTTTATCTATTTTATCTATTTTATCTATTTTATCTAGCGTATCGTCTATGTCTAACGTATCAGAACCTAATATATTATCTAAATCCAACGCATTTATTTTTTCAATTTCGGAATGCTCGTCTGATTTTAGCAATACCGCTCTATCAACAAAATTATTTTTTAAACAAAAATCAATATTTTTTTGATCTATATCAAGACCGTTAATAACGGTATCGGGATTTAGAGATTTTAAAGCGCCTGCTAAGGAAGCGCCCATAAATCCCAAACCGATTATAGTAATTTCTTTAAACATTAATGATTAATGATTGAACTATCCGCTTTAATTTCCTGACAATATCGGCGCCATAAGTTATTGTTTGCGTACTTATGCGTCTGATATCGTAATATTTTATATGTTAATTATTATGCCGTATGTTTTATATTTTGCGTTTAATAAAATATGTTTAATAGTATAGATTTATATTTTATAGTATAGATTTATATTTTATAGTATAGATTTATATTTTATGTTTTATAGTATATGTTTTAAGCTAAACATTATGCAATATCTATATTATAATATATTATATAGTTCTTCCGACAGCCGATGCAACTTTTTTGCCCTTAGTTATAATATCCTGAAAAGTATCATATTTCAAAGATTGAGCCCCATCAGAAAAAGCTTCTTCAGGAACAGGATGAACTTCAATCATGAGACCGTCGGCGCCTACGGCAATAGCCGCTAAAGAAAGAGGCCCGACATACTGCCACGTTCCGGCTGCATGAGATGGATCGACTATAACCGGCAGATGCGAAAGTTGTTTTAATACCGGAACAGCGCTTAAATCTAAAGTATTTCTCGTTGCGGTTTCATAAGTTCTTATGCCCCTTTCACAGAGTATAACCTCTTCATTGCCGTTAGACATGATATATTCTGCAGACATTAAAAATTCCTGAATAGTAGAGCATAACCCGCGTTTTAAAATAACCGGCTTTTTAACTTTTCCTACTTCTTGAAGAAGTCTAAAATTCTGCATATTTCTTGCGCCTATCTGTAATATATCGGCGTAAGAACATATAAGATCCAGGTCTCTTGGGTCCATAACTTCGGTTGCAATCAACATGCCCGTGTGTTCTTTAGCTTTCTGCATATACTTAAGTCCTTCTTCGCCTAATCCTTGAAAGCTGTATGGACTAGTTCTCGGTTTAAATGCGCCCCCCCTTAAGACTGTAGCGCCGGCTTCTTTTACGTGTCCGGCTATGTCTATAAGCCCGTCAAGCGATTCAATAGCGCATGGACCTGCTATAAGTACTATTTTTTCAGAACCAAAAGCAACGTTATCGCCCACCTTGATAACTGTTTTTTCTTTACCTATTTCTTTGGAAGCTAATTTATAAGGTTTTGTAATTCTTATTGCTTTATCGACGCCGGGCAAAGCTTTTGCCTCGCTAAAAAAATCTTTAACGGCATCTTCAACGCCGATGCAGCCTATTATAGTAACCTCTTCTCCTTTTGAAATATGCGGCTTTAATCCTGCCGATTCAATCTTTTTCAATATATAATTAAATTCATTTTCCGTCGTATTTTTTTTAAGCACTAGAATCACGTTATCTCCTTAATATATTTAAGATTTTATTTAATATTTATAAAAAATATTTAAAAAATTTAGTATTCGCATATGATATCTTAATAACAATAATTTAAATAACGAGTTTACAGCCTGACCTTAATAAAAATGAATTATACTATATAATATTACAGAACGCAATAAAGTTCAATAAATTATTTTGTTAGAACCGTATAGCTTAGAATAGCGCTTTATATAGACTTTATATCAATAGCCTGAGATACCTAAATAACTTCCTTCAGAGCTTTTATTAATTTCAAATTTTCGCTGTGTTTGCCTACTGTTATTCTGAGCATATTTGCATAGCCGAATCTGTTCATCGGTCTGACGATTACACCCTTATTCAATAATTTTTCGTTAATATCGACGGCTTTTTTATCTTTTAAATCAACAAGGATAAAATTGGCGCCGGTTTCAATATAATTTATATTCAGTCTTTTAAAA
>JAKAQK010000152.1 GCA_021822625.1 bacterium
ATCTATTGCCGCCAATCTTCCGTGACATTTTCCTTTCATAGTAAAAAACGATACGTCTATATTATTTTCAAGCAAAAAATTCATAGCCTGAGTCGTCAACTGAACATTGCCGAATATGAAAATCCTTTCGACTTTAAAAATAGGAATTTCCAGAATAACCGCTGAATCTTTAGATATTATTATTCTTTTAGATGTTTTAGATATAACGGCTCCCTGTTCCGAAACGTAAATTGTCGACATAAAGTTAAATTGAATAGAATCTATTTTTAACGTTTTTTATATAAATTACTATATCTTTTCGATTGTTACCGCAGTACCGTAAGCGACTACTTCGCTCATTGACTGACCTTCTACGTATTCCGTTTAATTGGACACCCATTCCTGATATTACTGGAACCCATTCCGGTCACAACTGGACGGGTTATTCCTCTTTTTATTTTTATATAATATCGTAAGTTTTAAGTCAATGAAAAATATCTTAACGGTAAAAAAATGGGATTAAATTTAAGGAGAAAATTTAACATAAAAAGAGGATTAACCTATGCGTAAATTAGGCTTAGCCAGTGTTTAACCGGTAAAAGCATACTGTGAAAATAGCTAAAACAATTTACTGAAATTACGGTGCAATTACGGTGTCCAATAATTTCCGGAATCGGTGTCCAATTAAAACGGAATACGCATTCTTAAGCAGATTCAAACAAATACCATAATCCGTATTAGAAACCGTCTAAAATTTCAATTAGAAAAAAGAGGGAAAGTAGATTTATTTTCAGATAAAGATAGACTAAATTAAATAGAATATATATCTACATTCAAAGCAATCTCTTGTTGTAGTAATTCGTCGTCAACCTTAATGCCTATAATTAAAGCATGCGAGTCATCAACTGAACCGTCAATTAATTTGTGATGATTTTCAACCACAGACAATTTGCTTTTATTCCTTAAGCCAGCTTCAATAATATATTTAACTGTTGCAATAGCAAAAGCCCCATTTTTCTTAATATTATAAGGATAGGATTCCATGCGTTCTCGAATAGAATTGATAGTATCTTTGATTTTAGGTTTTGCATGTTTTTCAAGCCAATTAACCGATATCCCCTTATTTGTTCCAATTTCTGAAATCTTAGGCTTAAAATTTTCTAAAGATACTGCCAATGGTTCAAGCGTTATTGGATCATGTTCAACTTTACTTGGTGGGCAGTACCGTGCGATACTATTAGGTGGGAAAATTGTATCGCCATTCATTTCGACATCCAACTCCAAACTTTAAATGATTCAAGTATTTTCTTGATGTCTGTACTTTTATTAAAACCAATTTCTTTTATTGGCTGCTTAGTAGCTTCATGATGTTCTGTAAAAATTAGCCAACTTACCCAACTATTGGGATTAAAATCAAGCCTAACTAATTGTTTTCTCGTCATAAACCAAGTTGCCGCAAAATTTCCGTCATTAGTAATTGTAATTGATGCTGGTCTTAGATCATTATAATGTTCATAGAATGACACAAGTTTAGAAAAAGAAAATATAGACGGTTCTTGATCTTCGGGATCCCATGTCTCTGAATTTATTATAATATCAAGTTGTTTTTTTAGACTAACGATAACATCTTCCTTAAGCAATGATTCTTTTTTAGAAATAATTTTCTGACAATCATAGCGAACATTATCAATATCAGAAGGGTTAGAGTGTGACAAAAGAATTGATATATGTTTATTCCTTTTAATTAAAGGAAGAGAATAATCTGTCCATTGTGAAGAGAAAGCCCATTCTAAAGGATATGGGGCAATATTGACATTAGAGTGAAAAGATTGAGGGATGGTAAAATCGCTTTCCGAAAAATAGTAGGAAATATTAGCATTCGCAAATTCAATAGGTAAACGATAATTTAACAATCCATCTCTAAAAGCATTATCTTTGTAAATATTTTCAAGACAATTAGAAAGAAAGTAATCAGATTTATTTACGGACAAATCGCCTTTCAAAAAAAAATCTTTATATAATTGAGATGATATTATATTGCCGAAGATTGTTGTCGATTTAGTGTATTCATCTGTAAGTATTAGGCAATTTACTATATTTTTAATATTATTTTCTTCTGTATATATTTTTTGAAGCAAAGAAGTCATTTTTTTTATTTTATACCCATTGCATAATGAACAGGCTTCGTTATTTCTATAAAAGTATTATACATTATTTTATGTGCCTCATTAAAGAATTTTACAATTTTTATTTTTGAATTTATTTCCTTATTTGTAGACGCAAATGTGTTCATTATTATGATTTTCTCATCTTTATTTTCACCAGAAATTCCTTTTTTGAGATCTAAGACCATATTAAAATCGTTTTTCAATGGTAAAACTACTTGGATATTTTGAATAAGGGGTGGTTTATTATTTAGTTGTGACCCAAAATTAGATTTTAAATTTTCAGGATATTCCATCTGAATTTTTAAAATATTAGATATAAATTCATCGGCGTCTTGTGTCCCTAAGATATTAGATTTAAAAATATCAAGATAAAGTAAATTTGCTGCAGTAAATGATTGTATGTTAGTCTTCTCGATTTTTTTTCTAGAATTAATAAGAGCTGATATACCAGATTGAATAATGGGTTTAAAATACTCCCATGATTTATATGGCTGTATAGCATGTGCCGAAAAAATTCCATCGCCTAATTGAAACAAGAAGGGTTCGGTTTGACTTTTTCTAAATCTAAAAACGATGGGTTGAAATTGAAAAGGCATATTTGAAATAGAAATCCTTTCGGGAATTAACCTTTCAGATTGTCGAAAACCTTCTTTAGCAATTTCTTCAGTAAAATAAGAAAAAAAATCTTCAGTTTTATCGGCGGTTATTGTTGTGGGAATGAGATTATTAAGCTTTTGCGTTTTATCTTTAGAACTATTTTTAGTAAAAGATATAGGCTTCCATCTTAATTCGGCAACTACTTCAACTACCGGAGCATTTTTAAAAGTAGTTTTTTCGTTAATAGTTTTTTTATTCATAAAAAATTTAAAAGCAGTTTATTTATTTTTATAAAAATAAAAATAAATCCTGAATAAAATTATGGATGCAGGTGATTTTTTTGATTTATTTATACATTGCGCAAATAAAAAACTTTATCTTTTATTATATACATTATACCATTTTTGTCAACCACTTTTGCAACTTTTTAATAAAATTGTTAATAAAATAATTCTTCAGTGGCTATTGTTTTGAGAAATTATAACTCCTTTGCTGGGTATTAATATTTTTTTATAATTGTTATTGTTTCTATCCTTTATGAGTATAAGCATATGATTGTATCCTCTAAATAATACCTTGTCATTAGGTATTTTTACGTAATCGGTCTTTTATTTTTATTAGCATCATCTTTAACCTCTTCTCTCGCTTTTATAAACATAGTAGGTAAAAAAATAATAATTAAAATTATGCCTAAAACAATAGAAAATTCAGAAAAAATAACTAATCCTATAGGAATTAAATTTAGACTAATTGGAATATAATTTATATGGATACAATAAAAAATAAATAAACCAAGCCCTATACTATAATTGATGCAAATGTTATAAAAAAACCAATATTTTTTCTAATAATTTTAAAATAATTATCAAAACTCTTATTGTTTACATAATAATCTTTTATTGGTATTTTTTCTTCCACATTAAATCTCCGATTAAATTTTAAAATAATTTTATAATTTAATCGTTCAAATAGATAAAAAACTTTATTTTTTATCTCCTTATTATTTATATACTCCTTTTAAAGCGTTGTTTGTCAAAAGATTTGCCCCCGTGGCCACCTCATCATAAATATTTTGGCAACAACAGTGCCTGCCGTTTTGGCTACGTAATTAACCATTTAAAAAGATATCTTTGAAATGAGACGGGTTAACCGAACGAAAGAATCTGCGAACGGTGTCGGCACTCCGTTTTCGAATGGAAGATAATTTCTTAAATATGCTATTTTGGATTTTCCATAATTTTCTACGTCCTGCCAACCTTATCAATTTAATGCTATTTAATTTTGCTTAATTTAATGTGCTTAATTTAATGTGCTTAATTTAATGCTACTTTTTTGCGACCGAACATTCCATATTTCATTACTACGTCTCATATATATAAGACGTAGTAATGAAAAGCAATAGAAAAAACGAAATGTAGTTTTTAATGAATTGTAGGGGAAAATTTATAAGGATAGAATTAATTTAATGATGTGACCCTGCCTTATAAGTCCCTCTTTTGGAATAAATCTAAAACCTTAAATTATGCATTTGTAAAGGGCGGCATAAACGCCCCGTCGCAATCCATTATAAATCAGGGAAATATTCTTACTTATTAATATTTTTAAAATATAAAGTTTATGATAAATAAGTCTTCTACTTTTTTCTTTTTAATGTAACTATAATTTCTTATCTATCTTAATATTTCTTTTATCGGTAAATACGCCGTATCTTTTGCCGTAATTTCCGGTCTTGGATATTTTATAAACCGCATATTCAAATGGATTTAAATGTTTTTTAATTTTTTTGTTGATAT
>JAKAQK010000153.1 GCA_021822625.1 bacterium
ATTTCTATTTACAAACCACCTCCTTTCTTCCTTAATTTATACTCTTTATAATCCCCTTTTTTTGAATAACTCTAAAACCTTAAATGCATTTGTAAAGGGCGGCTTAACGCCGTGCTTCGCATAAGGCCTTACGGCCTTACCCTTGACAAACGCATTTAAGGTTTTATTCTTTGGCCAAGGGGGTTATAAAGATAAAATTAAGATTTCTTCTTTATCTTATCTTTAATCCTATAACTGTTTCCGTTAATATAAAAAAGACTGGAATGATGAACGAGCCTGTCTATTATTGCGGAAGCTACTATATTGTCGTCGAATACCTTAGACCAGTCGTCGAAGTTATAATTGCTGGTAAGAATAATAGAACCCTTTTCGTATCTCATGGAAATTAATTGAAAAAGAAGATTTGCCTGTTCTTTTACTATAGGCATATAACCGAGTTCGTCTATAATTAAAAGATTAAATCTGGAATACATTAAAAGCTTATTTACCAAAGTGCCGTTTTTTGAAGATATTAAAAGATCATCTAAGAGTTTTGCGGCGGAAATAAAAATAACCCTGTATTTTTGAATGCAGGCTTTTATTCCAAGACCTATCGATAGATGAGTTTTACCTACTCCCGGAGGGCCTAATAATATGACGTTTTCCTTATTTTCTATAAAGCCTAATCCGGATAATCTTATAATCTCTTTTTCCTTAAAATCCGGCTGGAAAGAAAAATCGAATTCTTCTATAGTCTTTACGAAAGGAAACTTAGCGGATAATATTTTAGATTTAACGGAAGCGTCCTGTTTGCTTTTCATTTCTTCCTCCAGAAGAAGGAGAAGATATTCTTCATACATAAGTTTTGAATTTGTCGCTTTTAAGGACATATCTTCGTAAATTGGCATTATCCCGTTAAGTTTTAAATATTTTAAATGCGCTTCTATATTTTTATTTATTTCGTTCATTATTCCTCCATGCGGTAATAAGATAAGTTTCTTTGTATATTTACGGATGACGGCAAAACGTTTCCGATGCTTTCTATAGTGATATCAGGTTTTATTAATCTTTTTACGGAGTTCTTATCGTAGAAACCGGATTCTAAGCATATATTAATTGCAGGCAAAACGTTTTTTATTCCGTAAAGCTCTATATAGTTTATTATTTCGGAGACGTGCCAGTAAATATTTGAACCGGTATTTTTTTTAAGTCCTTCAAGAAACATATTTCCGGTTTCTCCGGTTAATTCTATAAACCTGTTTACAAGTTTCGATCTTTTGTTCTTCCTGTGCAGAATACATTCTTCGTTAAATTTAATATGTTCCGGATGAATTAAGCTTTCTTTAAATAGATTTTTGTTATGTTCGGCAATGAATTGTCCTTTTTCGTCGTAAATCTTGATATACTTTCCCATAACGGAATCTATTAAAACGTTTCTAAGGCAGTATTTTAACGGCACCGGATATAAAGAGCCGTCCCAAGATACAAAACCGTCCGCCGTTACCTTTCTTAAATCCATATTAAAAATAATTCTGGGTTCTATTTCGGGAATATTTATTAAATATTGTTTTTCTTCTTCGAACATATCGCCTGGAGCTTTTTTTAAAGTAGAATGCTCCCTCAGGTTATATATTTCCGTAAAATCTTTTATAATACCTTCAAACTCGGAAATATCTTCTATTTTAAGGCCTCTTAAAAGATGTTCTTTTATATAAAAAAACGGTCTTTCTACTTTGCCTTTAGTTCTTGCCTGTTAATGCTAATATAAATTCACCCACTAAATTGCGTTTATTTTCACCCACCTAAAATGGTATATTACTCCCTAAAATAATTATTTATCATATGGGAGGATATACTAGAAAATGATAGGAGCGGATATGTTCAACTCAATTGTATCAATGTTAAAAATAGGTATTCCGATTAGAAAGATATCAAGAGATTTAAAAGTTGACAGAAATACGATAAGGAGCGTACAAAGAAGAATTACAGGAGGAGTTATAACTCCTCCTGTAATTGAGAGAAAAAGCTCTTTGGACGATTATGAAGAAAAAATGATAGAACTATTAAATAACAATTATTCGGCAAAGCAGATTTATCTTGAACTTTCAAAATTAGGCGTAAAAATCTCATATCCTTCAGTAACCAGATTTTTAAAAAAGCATAAATCACCGGAGGCGTTTGTGCCTATGATCTCAAATCCAGGCGAAGAAGCGCAGGTCGATTTCGGATATGTAGGCAGATTTTTAATAAATAATTCCATTAAATCATGCTATGTTTTCTGCATGACTCTATCCCATTCCAGATACGCTTATTACGAGATGGTAACGGATCAGACGACGACTACTTTCATAAAATGCCATATAAACGCTTTCGAGTTCTTCGGCGGAACAACCGCTACCGTAAAAATAGATAACCTTAAAGCTGCGGTATTAAAAGCCTCTTTTTACGAACCTAAAGTTTCAGGAAGAATATAAAAACTTTTTAAATTATTACGGCGCAGTTGGAATAACCTGCAGGATTTATACGCCGGAACATAAAGGCAAAGTAGAATCGGGAGTAAAATACGTTAAAGGCAGTTTCTTTAATATATTGCAGGATAAAGAATTTTCCTCCGCCGAAGAAAAGCTTAAAGAATGGAATAAGGAAGTATGCAATAAAAGGATCCACGGCACTACAAAGAAAGTTCCGTTAGAAGCATTTATCGAAGAAAAACCATTTTTTAAACTGCTTCCTCCGAAAAGATACGATATATTTACCGTAGAAAAAAGAACGGTAAACAGATACGGACACGTCGCATTCAAATACAGCTTTTATTCCGTTCCGTACAAGTTTACCGGATCTGAAGTAATAGTAAAATCCAACGGACGGATTCTTAAAATATACAAAGACTATGAAGAGATAGCCGTCCATCCGTTATCGGATAAGGGTAGGTTCAATACCGTAGAAAATCATAAAATGGAATTTAAAAGAACTAAAGATGCTTCGTATTATGAAGAACAATCTATTCTAATAGGGCCTAACGCTGCGGAATTTTTCAAAAAGCTGCTTGTTCTAAAACCATCTTATTATAAAAGAACGATGAACGGCATATTCCATCTTGCAAGGCATCACGGCAACGATATCGTAGAAACTTCCTTAAAAAGGGCTTTAGATTATAATATCTTAAACTATTTGTCCGTTAAAAAAATTATATCGGACGGTTTATATAAAACCGACTATATCAAAGAAACTGCCGTTCTTGCAGGCGGGTTTGACCATAACCTAAAAATATACGACGAACTTACGGGGGTAAGACAATGATAGAAATAAATAAAAAATTAGCAAAGCTGAAATTATCCGGCTTCGTTAAGTCTATAGAGTCAAGAAACTCATATGCTTTAGAAAATAAATTAAGCTATATAGAATTCTTAGAACTTCTTATAGAAGACGAGTTAGCCAATAGAACTTCAAACTCTTATAGGAAAAGATTTGTAAAATCTAAATTAAACGAAGAAAAATCGATTATATCCTATGATTTTAAATATCAGCCTGAATTAGATAAAAGGCTTGTAATGGATTTAGCTTCTTTAAGATTTATTGACGAGAAAAAGAATATCGTTCTTATGGGCTCTCCCGGAGTCGGTAAAACCCACATAGCAAACGCTATAGGCTTAGAAGCGCTTAAAAAAGGATATAAGGTAATAATGGTTGAATCTAACGAACTTTTAGATAAACTTTACGCTTCTAAAGGAGATGGAACTTATCAATCCGCGCTGAACGAATATTTACTTGCCGACCTTCTTATCATAGATGAAATAGGATTTAAAAAAATAAGCAACATAGATGATTTTTTTGAAATCATAGCTAAAAGATACGAAAAAGGTTCGGTTATCATTACTACCAACAGAAACTTCGAAGAATGGGGCGATGTGTTCGGCGATAACGTACTTGCTTCCGCCATAATAGACCGGATACTTCATCACTGTCACGTTATCAGGATAACCGGTACAAGTTACAGGGTAAAAGATTTAACTTTAAATAAAACTTTATAATAGCGGCGTAGCCGCTATTATAATTACGACAAAAAGGGGGTGAAAATCAAAAATAAGCGGCAAGTAATAATTTATTTTTATTCTAATTAGTATTTTAAATTAATCCAAAGGTGGGTGAAAATAAATGCAATTTGCCGGGTGAATTTACTTGCAATTTAACACTTGCCCTTCTCGGCATGCACGGGGTAGAATTAATCCCGTATATCTCTAAGAATTTTAAAAACTCGTCGTTGTACCTTATAACTTCGCTTTTATGAAGAAGTATCATCTGCTTCGGGTTATCTATGAGCAACTCTTTTGTAAATCCGCCTAAGTACTCGATACCGTAAGACTATAGCCCTTATAATATCTTTTGTAGTAATGGAAAGGGAGTATGTATAATACTTTTTCCTGCTGTAACCTAAAACAATGCCGTGAACGTATACTTTTATTTTTTTATTTCCTACCGGTAAAATCCATTCCGACCAGTCGTATTGCATCTGTTCTCCCGGCTTAGTTTCAAATCTGGAGGTGC
>JAKAQK010000154.1 GCA_021822625.1 bacterium
TCCGATCTAACAAAATTTAAAAACGTTAGAAAAAACGGTTCTGAGATTAGAAATTGAATTAACCCTTTCGGGAAAAGACGATAAATTAAATGCAATCGTTGAAATACATGCAGGTTCAGGCGGTACGGAATCTATGGATTTTGCATCTATGCTTTTAAGGATGTATTTAAGATGGGCAGATAAAAAAAAGTTTCCGGTGAATATTATGGAGTTTAACGCCGGGGACGAAGCAGGCGTAAAAAGCGTAACATTTATTGTTTCAGGTCTGTACGCGTTTGGTTATCTTAAATCGGAAACAGGGGTTCACAGGCTTGTAAGGATATCGCCTTTTGATGCCAATAAACGCAGACATACATCATTTGCATCGGTGTTTGTTTATCCTGAAATAGAAGATACTTCAGAAATAATTATAGATGAAAAAGATTTAAGAATCGACACATACAGGTCAAGCGGCGCAGGCGGACAACATGTTAACACGACAGATTCGGCGGTCAGGATTACTCATCTGCCTACCGGCGTAGTAGTTGCATGTCAGAATGAAAGGTCTCAGTACAAGAACAAAGACACCGCTATGAAAATTTTAAGAGCCAGACTTTATGATTATTATAAAAAACAGAAAGAGGAAGAAGAAAATAAGCTGCAAAGCGATAAAAAAGAAATATCTTGGGGCTCGCAGATAAGGTCATACACGCTTAATCCCAACCGTGTTATTAAAGACCATAGAACGGGTGTAACGGTGTATGACACAGAAAGTGTTTTTGACGGCAACATAGATGAATTTATTAACGGTTACCTTATAAGCCGGATTTCGTAGCCGGCATACTAAAGTTTTTTTGATTACGGCAGTTTTTATTATTTATTTTACTTTTATTGTGTTTTATAATCTTAATATTTATAAACAGAAGGGGTTAAAATGGTAGATGAAGAATTAAATATTATAGAAAAGAATAGAATAAGCATGATAAATACATTAAAAGAAAAAGATATAAATCCATTTGACAACGAATTTATAAAAGAAAATTTTATTGATGATATTTTATCTGAATACAATGAAGCTTCTAAAGAATTTCTTGAAGAAAATAATATACATATCAAAACCTCCGGAAGAATTTTAATAATAAGAAGTTTCGGAAAGGCTTCATTTTTCAGGTTAAGAGACGGTTACGGCGAAATACAGTGCTATATACAAAAAGGTTCGGTTTCCGACGAGGATTTCGAGCTTTTTGACAAATTTTTGGATGCAGGCGATATATGCGGTATCACTGGTCATTTATTTAGAACAAAAACAAACGAGCTTACTATTAAAACCGAGAGTATAAAACTTTTAACTAAATCTGTTTTACCGCTGCCTGAAAAATGGCACGGACTTAAGGACATAGAAGTAAGGTTCAGGAAAAGATATGTCGATTTAATTGCTAACAACGATGTTAGGGATATTTTTAAAAAAAGAGCCGATACTATTAATTATTTAAGAGCTTTTTTAAATAACAGCAGATTTTTAGAGGTTGAAACACCAATAATGCACGCAAACCCTGGAGGCGCTACGGCAAGGCCTTTTAAAACGCATCATAATGCGTTAGATTTAGAACTTTATATGAGGATTGCGCCTGAACTTTATTTAAAAAGATTATTAGTAGGCGGATTTGACAGGGTATATGAAATCGGCAGAAATTTCAGAAATGAGGGGATTTCCGTTAAGCATAATCCTGAATTTACAATGCTTGAATTTTATATGGCTTACAGCAATTACGAAGAAATGATGGAATTTGTAGAAAAAATGCTCTCAGGTTTAGTTGAAAATATTTGCGGAAAATTTGAAATAAATTATATAGGAACGGAGATTAATTTTACGCCGCCTTTTAAAAAGATTAAATTGCAGGATAGTTTGTATGAAGTTGCAGGTTTTTCAACCGAAGACATAGATTCTGCCGATAAAATTATTAAAATTTTACAAAATTTAAATTTGCCGGCCGATAATAACATGACCTATGGGGAATTATTGACGCTTTTATTTGAAGAAACGGTAGAATCTAAACTGATAAATCCGACTTTTGTGACGCATTATCCTGTAGAAAGTTCTCCTCTTGCAAGGAGAAATGACGCTAACCATAATGTTGTAGACAGATTTGAATTTTTTGTCGCAGGAAGAGAATTAGCAAATGCCTTTTCAGAATTGAATGACCCGTTTGACCAGGAAGAAAGATTTAAGTCTCAGGTCGATGTTAAATTAAAAGAAGGATTGCCGGCGGAAATAGACGAGGATTATATAGAAGCGCTAAAATACGGTCTTCCTCCAGCCGCCGGATGCGGCATAGGCATAGACAGACTTGTTATGCTTTTAACTAATTCTTATTCTATAAGAGATGTTATTTTATTTCCGTTGCTTAAACCGGTTAAATAAAATAAAATAGAATAACTTATGAATTTTCAAACAAAAGTTGCATTGCATTATTTGAAACCGAAAGGGAATTCTTTTATATCCCTTCTAAGTTTTATTTCAATTGCCGGAATAGCGATAGGCGTTATGGCTCTTATTGTAGTCATTTCAGTTATGAACGGTTTTGACCATGCGCTGGAAGAAAAAATTGTAGGCATAGAATCTCAGGTGGTCGTTTTAAATTATGGCGGATTAGTGCCGGATTATAGACATATTGCTAAAAAAATAAGCAAAATAAAAGGCGTCAAAGAGGTAGCTCCTTTTATATATACAGACGTTATGCTGTCTTCAGACACTACATCTGCAGGAAGCGTGCTCAGGGGAGTAGATACCGAAAGCGAATCGAAAGCTACCAATCTTGGCAAATATATTATAAAAGGCAGCCTGCAATCTTTAAATAATAAGAAATATAACGAAATAATTCTCGGTAAAGTTTTAGCCCAAAGGCTTGGCGTAGAAATAGGCAGCAAAGTAAGCGTTATTTCTCCCCAAGGGGAAATTACGCCTTTCGGCATAATGCCAAAATCTGAAACATTCATTGTCGGCGGTATTATGGATAGCGGCATGTATAATTATGATTCCACATTTTCTTTTATTTCTTTAAAAAATGCGCAAAATTTTATCGGATTAAGCCATAATGAAGTAACAGGCATGGAAGTAGAGCTTTACAATCTTAATAATGCAATGCCGGTTGCCGCCGTTATCGACAAAACATTGCATTCTCCGTATTATGCCCTTAGCTGGGAGCAGCTCAATAAAAATCTGTTTGCCGCATTAAAACTTGAAAAACTTACGATGTTTGTTATTCTGTCGCTAATAGTGCTAGTTGCAGCATTTAATATTATATCTACGCTTATAATGGTTGTGATGGAAAAAAGAAAGGATATAGCAATATTAAAATCAATAGGGGCAAGTTCAAAAAATATAATGCAAATTTTTATAATTCAGGGCGTTGTAATAGGATTAATCGGAACATTCATAGGCTTAAGCGCAGGTTTTATAATCAGTTATATCGAGGAAGTTTACCATATAATTAAACTGCCGGCGTCCGTCTATTATATAACCGATTTGCCCGTCAGGATGACCGTCGATGAATTTTTTGTAATAGGTATTTCCGCCTTGCTGCTCAGTTTTATAGCAACAATTTATCCGTCATATAAAGCAAGTAAGATTGACCCTGCAGAGGGCGTAAGATATGAATGAAAATTTTAAAAATGCAGTTTCTCTCGGCAACGTTTCTAAGATTTTTAAAGCCGGAGCAAATAACGATGAAGTAATTGTGCTGAAAAATACCGGAATAGATATAAAATACGGCGATTCTATTGCAATAACGGGAGAATCCGGAACAGGAAAGAGCACCTTGCTGCATATAATGGGATGCCTTTTAAAACCGGACTCCGGCACTGTAAATTTTTTTGACGATATAGATGTTAATAATCTGTCGGATAACCGTCTGGCAAAATTTCGCAACGAAAATATCGGGTTTGTTTTCCAATTTCATTATCTCCTTAACGAATTCAACTGCATAGAAAATGTTGCTATGCCTTTATTCATAAAAGGCGAAGCGAAAGCATCGGCGTTAAAAAAAGCTAAGGATTATTTATGCGAATTTGGCCTTGAACATAGATTATATTTTAAACCGTATATGCTTTCCGGCGGAGAACAGCAAAGAACGGCGGTAGCAAGAGCTTTAGTAGCCTATCCAAAAGTTATTCTCATGGACGAACCGACGGGAAACTTAGACCCAAGGCAGGCAGAATCTTTGCAGAAGATAATTTTAGATTTAAAAGAAAAATATAATAAAACATTAATTGTAGTAACTCATGATTCGAATTTTTCGAATATGATGAATATTAAAATTACTATCGAGAACGGTTCTATAAAAAAATATTAAATTAATTGACTTGTTTTTTTTTATTTGATAACTTAATTAAATTATGCGATATAACAAAATTATTACATACGTGTTTTTAATTCTTATTGTTTTTCTGAGTTTTAACGGTATTGCTTATGCTTCTATAAACAATAGAAATGTTTTTCCTGGACATCTTCCTCA
>JAKAQK010000023.1 GCA_021822625.1 bacterium
CATTTTCAATAATGTTTAAAATTAAAGATTCCATATATTATAAAATTAAATTATTGGATTTTATTTATAATTTTATTTTTTTGTACGGCAGATATTTTGTAATCGGCTTTTTTATCATTGAGTTAATAATATTTATGTATAATATTAATAGGTTAAATAAATCAAAAATTTATGAGCCCGATGCTTGACTTCGTTTTTTTATAATTATATAATAAAAAACATATTATTAAATCATGGTAATATTTATTTTTTGTTTAAAATATGTTTATCATATGTTTTCCGCCGCACCGCTTGATTATAAAACTATCGAACTGAACATTTATTTTAAAAAAAAATAGAATATCAATTTTTTTGTAATTTTTATTGTGCAATTCGAATATATTTCTTATAATTTTTATAGTTATTTTGTTTATTAATTTAATGCTATTTTTAAGAGGAATTTATTATTATGGAAAAATCGCGTAACTTTACCGGTAATGCGAAAAAAAGTTTGTTATCCGGAAATAAATATTTCAGGATAATTGCTCTATTATTATTTTTATCGGTGCCTGTTTTAGCTTTTTCAGGATGCGCTTCAATGAGCGGCACTACCAGTTCAACCACGTCAACAAGCGGTATGAGCGCAGGCAATATGAACTTGCAGACAAAGATGAGTTCATCTATTTTTCTTCAGCCTGTTCCGCCGAGCGAAAAAGTGGTTTATGTAAGAGCCACAAATACAAGCTCGGCATCAGGACTAAATTTTAAAGCTGCTTTAGAACAGGCATTGATTGCAAGAGGATACAGGATTACAAATAATCCCCAAGATGCTTATTTTATGCTCATGTCAAACGTATTGTATCTCGGCAAAGAAACCCATGCATACACTGCAGCAGGCGCGCTGGCAGGAGGTTTCGGAGGAGCGTTGGTAGGTTCAAGATACGGCTCGGCCGGCAGCACTATCGGCGGCGGATTGGTAGGCGGACTTATAGGCGCTGCAATAGGTGCGGCATTTCAGCATAAAAAATACATGATGGTTGTTGATATCCAGTTAGAACAAAGACAGAAGGGATCATATACGACTAATGGAACGGCAACATCTGAAGGATTAGGAAATACGACTACTACTTACAATGCAGGAGTAAAAAACTGGGCAATTTACAGAGACAGGGTTGTTGCAACTGCCAGTGCAATTAATCTAAGATTCAGCTCTGCAGAGCCGGCATTAAAGACGGTTGTCGGAAGAGAAATTTCAAATTTATTATAATTAATTGTATTTAATAATTTAATATTAAGATTGTTGTTAGCAGTATAAGACTTATATAACTTATTTATGCCCGTATAATTTTATAGTATAAAAATATAAAATTATACGGGCATTTTTTTAACTATAAAGTTTAGTTATAAGAATTAAGCAACATTACTGAGCACGATTTATAGCAGCCTTAATACATACTTCGCAAATATCCCTTGTAATTTGTACAGAATATCAAAAAAATCAAGTTTACATTATCCTTCCGGCTTTTCCCGATAATGTCATAATATTATTAAATACGAAAATGCATACAGCTGTAAATTCAAGAAATGCAAAAATAGAAAAAAACAGCTGCGTTATTAAACTATAGCCGGGATTATCGCTTGATATTATCCAAATCAGCGCCATACCCAAAAGCCCAATATTAGCTAAATAAAATTGTATAATTATTAATCTGTTGCTGTAAAGTTTAAATCCGCTGAATCTGGGCAATACATGATAGCCGACGGAGTATATCATCATTGCTATAAAACCCAATAAAAGAAAATGCACATGGCTTAAAAGAAGATAGCTTATAGAAGGCGGGTAAATTGCCATTATAAAACCTAATAGCGCTCCAAAAACAAAATATAATAGAGACGCAATGGTAAAATATCGTATTGCAGGACTCATAGATTATTATACCTCACATAAAATTAATAAATTAGCTTGCAATTTAAATCGTTCAATCATAGAAATAAAATGTAATACATATCATTATATATAATATAACAACAGGTAAAAATGATAAAAATCACATAGAATTACAAAAGTATATAACAGTCAGTAAATGTGAGGAAGCGTTGATGATTAATTTTTATTGTTTTGATAATATTGACAATATTGATTGATAAAACATTGCGGGCACTTTGGATTTCTGGCAATACAGTATATTCGACCGTGATTTACGAGCCACCTGTGCATTTTCATCCACAGTTCAGGTTTAATAAGATTTGTTAAATCCGTTTCTGTATTTTCAACGTTTGCAGAATTGGCAAGACCGATGCGATTTGCTACCCTAAAAACATGCGTATCTACCGGAAATCTGTTCTGTCCATAAAATGTACCAAGAATAACATTTGCAGATTTCCTGCCAATGCCAGGCAAATCCACTAATGCATCGAAATTGGAAGGAACATCGTCATTAAACTTATTTTTCAATATCTCTGAAGTGTTAATTATATTTTTGGCTTTAGTATGGTACATGCCGCATGTTTTAATCTGTTCTTCAAATATCTCAAGTGGAACATCGGCAAGGTCGGAAGGTTTTTTGTATAATTTAAATAATTCTCCGGTTATTATATTAACCCGTTTATCGGTGCATTGCGCAGATAGAATCACTGCTATAAGAAGCTGAAAGGCATTGCTGAAATTTAAAAAAGGCTTAAGCTCGCCGTAATTTTTTTCAAACAGATTAATGATATTATTTAATTTAATTTCATCCATTATTATGATTTGCAGTTGTTTTCTTATAAAATAAATTAAATAATTATAAGAGCATAATTTTTAGTAAGAGTTTAAAATATTTAGCTGTATTTCCGTCAACTGAGCAATAGCTTTTTTGGCTATAACGCCAAATTTATTAATAAGTTCAAAATCTATCGGAGTTTTTTCCGCGCATCCTTGAATTTCGATTAATTTTCCGCTTCCCGTCATTATAAAATTAAAATCAAGTTCAGCGTTAGAATCTTCGGAATAATCAAGGTCAAGTAAAATTTCGCTGTTCACAATTCCAAGGCTTATAGCAGCGACGGAATCGTAAAACGGCATTTTTTCAATTTTATTCTGTTTTAATAATTTTAGAAAAGCCAAATGCGCTGCTACATATGCGCCGGTAATAGAAGCTGTTCTTGTTCCGCCGTCGGCGCTTACGACATCGCAGTCGAGCAGCAGCGAAATATCCGGAAAATCTGAAAAATTGACCGCCGCTCTTAGAGCTCTTCCGATAAGTCTTTGAATTTCTTGGGCTCTTCCGTTGATTTTACCTTTTGAAGAATCACGCTGCATTCTGGTCTGGGTTGAACGCGGGAGCATAGAGTATTCTGCCGTAATCCAACCTTGCCCTTTATCTTTTAAAAAAGGCGGAACCTTATTTTCAACGCTAGCCGTGCATATTACATGGGTATCGCCGCATTTTATCATGCATGAACCTTCTGCATACTTCATATAATCCGGAATTATAGTTATTTCTCTCATTTCATCAAAAGCGCGATTTTTTTTTCTCATATTTTCTCATATTATTTCAAATTTATTTTAAATATTTTATTGGCTCAATAAAATTATTAATCAGCTGCTTAGTTTAACTCAAATATTAGCGAGCTTATGCCGATAACCATTTTTTATTCTGAATAAAAAACATATAAAGACCATTAAACTTAAGGGTATTCAAAAGCTTAACGCCAACTAACGAACATACGGACGGTATATCGTTAAGCATAGATTCTTTATCAGAGATTACCATAAGCTTTGCCTCAGGTTTTAATGCTTTTAGTTTTCCGACGACCGCCAGAACCGGAGGGCCTCAGCATAAACCCCTTATGTCTAAAGTATTTATCGAGTCTGTCTCCATCTCCATCTCCATTGTAATTTTATTCCTGTAATGAAAATTTAAGTAATTTAAATTTATTATTTATTATAGCGCTGTGAAAAATTTTTAATTTTTAATATAAATAATAAAAAATTATATTTATAAAGTTATATGTTGAACCGCCGCATCGAGAATACCATTTATAAAAAACGGTGATTCATTATTGCCAAATTTTTTTGCTATTTCAATAGCCTCATTAATAGTGACATTTTTTGGAATTTCGGAATGAAACAATATTTCAAACATCGACTGCCTTAAAATGTTTCTGTCTATTCTTGACATCCTATCGATAGACCAATTTTTTGATACTTTTTGGATTAAAACATCAATTTTGTCAAGATTATTTAAAGTTCCGACTGCAATGTCTTTAAAAAAATCAAATATTTCCAACGATTCTTTCTTTGTATATAATTCACCCGCAGAGCTAATAAAACCGTTATAAATAAGACTCTCAGAGGCAAAATTTATAAAAAAATTATTAATTCTAAAGTCGATGGATTCAATTTTGCCGTCTGCTTCATATAAAAATTGCACTGCAAGTTCTCTTGCCATTCTTCTTTTTGTCATTGTTAAGATATTATTTATATTGAAAGATTTTAAATTAAACTTAAATATATTATTTTTTAAGTTCTGCAAATAATGTAACCATCTCAACAATGGACATTGCCGCATCGAAACCCTTATTGCCCATTTTAGTACCCGCTCTTGATATTGCCTGTTCTATCGATTCAGAAGTAATGATACCGTAACTTACCGGTGTATTTGAATTGACAGCCAGCTCCGAAACCATTTTGGCAACCTGCTGCGACAATAGGTCAAAATGATTTGTTTCCCCTCTTATCAAAGTACCTAAACATATAATTCCGTCGTATTTTTTTGTTTCCGCCATTATTTTAATGGCCATAGGAAGCTCAAATGCTCCCGGAACTTTAACCACTGTTATATCGGATTCGTTGGCGCCTGAACGCGTCAGATAATCTACCGCACCGTCCAAGAGCTTAGAATTTATAAATTCATTAAACCTAGATACGGCAATGCCGAATTTGAATCCCGCAGCGCTTAAATTTCCTTCTATTACATTATACATTTCAAAAGACCCCGTTTATTTTATTATTTATTTATTGTTTTTTTATTATCTATATGCAGTATATGGCCCATTTTTTCTTTTTTAGTTGTCAAATAATGCAAATTTTTGTGCGTAGGACAAATTTCAATAGGCACCCTTTCGACCACACTGAGACCGTATCCTTCAAGACCTATAATTTTTTTTGGATTATTTGTCATTAATTTCATTTTTCCGACACCCAAATCGACTAGAATTTGAGCTCCTACTCCATACTCCCTTAAATCTGCTTTAAATCCTAATTTTTCGTTTGCTTCAACCGTGTCATAGCCTTTGTCTTGGAGATTGTAAGCTTTAAGTTTGTTTACAAGTCCTATTCCCCTGCCTTCCTGACTGAGATACAGTATAACGCCCTTTCCTTCTTTTTCTATCATTTCCATAGCATTTTTTAACTGGTCTCCGCAATCGCATCTTTCGGAGCCGAAGACATCGCCCGTCAAACATTGTGAGTGCACCCTTACTAAAATCGGCTCGTCTTTTTTTATATCCCCTTTAACTAAAGCAACATGTTCTTTAAAATCGATATCGTTTGAATATGCTATTATTTTAAATTCGCCGCCGAATCTTGTAGGGATATTTGATTCAACCAATCTTTTTACATGTTTTTCATGTTTTACTCTATAGTTTATAATATCTTGTATCGTCAATATTTTTAAATCATGCTGTTTGGCAAATTCTATTAAATCCGGCATTCTTGCCATAGTTCCGTCATCTTTCATAATTTCGCATATTACGCCGGCAGGTTTAAGTCCTGCAATAGCTGCAATATCGGTAGAACCTTCGGTCTGCCCTGTCCTGACCAGAACGCCTCCGTTTTTGGCGGTAATAGGAAAAATGTGTCCTGGCCTCACGAGGTCTGTCGGTTTTGCGTCATCTTTTACGGCAGTTAGTATAGTTTGCGCCCTGTCAAAAGCAGAAATACCCGTCGTAACCCCTTCCGCCGCTTCTATTGAAACCGTAAAGGCGGTAGAAAATTTAGATTGATTATTTGCAGCCTGGGGAGGCAGATTCAGCTGATCGGCTTTTTCCTGAGTCAAGGTAAGGCATATTAAGCCGCGTGCGTATTTTGTCATAAAGTTTATTGCTTCCGGCGTTACCATTTCGGCCGCCATGGTGAGATCGCCTTCATTTTCTCTGTCTTCATCATCAACCAAGATAATCATTTTACCTTTTCTAATCTCTTCGGCTGCTTCTTCAACCGTTGTCATAGGCATAATAAAACCTCTTATTTTTTTAAATTTAATTTAATTTAACTATTCAAGTAAATTATTTGAGATAGCCGTTTTCATAAAGAAATTCACGGGTTATATCTGTTTTTTGTATGTTTTTAGAATTACCGGTCTGTGCCTGTGCTGCCCCATATTTTTTTAATGAATATAAGTTTTTATTATAAGCAGTACGTTCTATGTTATTTTCAAGATTATTGCCGCCGGAGCTTACGGCAAAGCCTAAATTTTCAAGCAGTCTTTCAGAATTGTTTATGGCGGCTTTTTCTATTATATCAAATTCGATATTGACAAACCCGCCTATTTTTATATTCCCTAAATTTGTAAATTTGTAAGTCAAAGGTATTATGCTCACGTAAAAATCATTATTTTTAATTTCATTAATTGTAAGACTAATGCCGTCAATGGCAATTGAACCCTTGTTAATTAAATATTTGGACGATTCGGGAGCGTTATTTGCAATACCTATTAGATAAGCATTGCTATATTGGCGTTTAGTTATAACTTTTCCTATTCCGTCAATATGTCCTAACACAAAATGTCCGGATATATCGCTAGTTACCGATAAAGCCGGTTCGATGTTAACTTTGGTTCCGACTTTCATGTATTTTAATGACGATTTTTTAAATGTTTCCGGCGAAAAATCAAAATATACAGTCTTGGCGGTTATACTTCTTACGGTTAAGCATATACCATTAACGGCTATGCTCTGACCTATATAAGATTTTAAGGAGCATTCGGGAAGATAAACCCCTAATATCCCGCTGTTTGAATGAAACACTATAGATTTTACTTCGCCTTTTTCTTTAATTATTCCGGTGAACATAATTTATCTTAAATATAATAATTAATAATTTAATTTGCCGTATAAATCATCTTGATTGCAGTTTAATTTGACTGCCGTATCACCGTTATATAGCGTTATATAGCCGTAATATTGTTATTTTTGAATATTGTTAATGCGATAAAATTATTATGGTTCGGGATAATAAATTAAAAAAATATCGTCGCCCGTTTTTTTTATATCCAGACTTTTTAATTTAACAAATAGTTTATCAGCGCATAAATCATTGAAACGTTCTTTAACGGCATTTTCAGGTTGCAAATTATTATTAAATTTATTTAAATTTATATTTGAGAAGTTAATTAGATCGAATGCGCTTATAGAATTTCCGGCATAATCATAATTATTAAAACCTGCAGCCGTATTCTTAATAATATTAATATTTCCCAGCAGATAAGGCGTTATATTAAATATTAATTTATCGTAAAGTTTATTTGAGATAATATAAGCAAATAAATTTGGTCCAGGCTCTACAAATATACTTGTAATACCGTGTGCTGCGCATTCTTTAAAAATCTCGGCGATGTCGAGATAATGCTTTTTTTGTAAAACATCGCATACGCTGCCGATAGCAAAACCATTTTCATCTATGCTGCCGGCTGAATAATTTTTTACTCTGCCTTCATAGCTATTATTATATAACACTTCTTTTATAATTGCACCTTTTTGTTCAAGCAATTTTTTTCTTTTTAATTTTTCTTCATTATATTCTAAAGAAGTGAAAATAAAAATTTTATCATCGTTATTTTTATATTTGAAGAGTCTTGATTCGGCAGGCGTCATAAGATTTGAATCAATAATAATTTTTGCAAACTTTTTGCCGGCAATGTCGTCATTATTGCCATATCTGATATTTAATTTGGGATTATCGTTTATAACCGTATTGGCAGATACCATAATGGCGTCATGCATAAGCCGTAACTTATGAGTATATCGTAAAGATTTTTCCGATGATAGATAAAACGGAACGTTGTCGCAGGCATTATTTTTACTATTCTCCGCTGCATTTTTATGGGAAAATCCAACTTTTCCGTCTATACTGATTGCAAGTTTAATTGTAATAAAAGGAAGACCGGTGCTAATATTTTTTAGGAATATTTCGTTCAGTTTTTTCGCCTTGTCCTCTAAAATGCCATATTTAACTTCAATCCCGTGAGCTTCGAGATATTTAAACCCTTTACCGGAAACTAAAGGATTAGGGTCTTTCATGGCAGCAACTACGCGCGAAATTCCATATTTTTTGATTGCTTCAACGCATGGAGGAGTTTTTCCAAAATGACTGCAGGGCTCTAAGCTTACATATAAAGTTGCTCCTTTTGCATTACTGCCTGCCATTTTAAGAGCAATAATTTCAGCGTGCGGTCCGCCTGCTTTTTTATGATATCCCGAGCCTATAATTTCGCCATGTTTTACAATTACGGAACCTACCATAGGATTGGGAGATGTAAAACCGGTTGCTTTTTTTGCAAGATTTAATGCTTTTGCAATGTAATATTTATCTATATCTAGTTCTAGGCGGATAGTCATTTTATTTTTTTTCAATGAAATCGGATACTATTTCATATAATTCGTTTATATCTTTAAACGACAGATAGACGGAAGCAAATCTCACGTAGCTTATAGCATCGATATTTTTTAGTTTATTTAGAGCAAATTTTCCTATTTCCGTACTTTGTATTTCGCTTAAACTGCTTTCTTCAATCCATTTTTCAACCGATTGGACTAAAGTTTCTATATCTTCTATGGAAACCGGTCTTTTTTCACATGCTTTAATTAAACCGTTCAATATTTTCTGTCTGTCAAAAGCTTCGCGTCTTCCGTCTTTTTTAATAATTAAAGGTAGCGATATAACGATGGTTTCCAATGTATAAAATTTTCTGCCGCAAAAATTACACTGCCTCTTTCTCCTGACCGCTTTTGCGTCTTTAGATAATCTTGAATCTATAACTTTATCGTCTTCGCTTGAACAAAACGGACATTTCATAGATAATATAGATAATTAAGTATTAATAAGATATTATATGTGTATGTGCATATATTATTTGATTATTATGATATCACGATAGATGTATTTTGCAATAAATAAAATTAATATTAAAATTTAAGATAAAATTAAAATTGGAATACAATAAAAATCAAGGTAAATTTAAAATAGATATATATAACTTTATTACCGATAAAAATATAACTTAAATATAATAATATAAATATAATAAATATTGATAGAGAGGCACATTAGTTTACATAACATTTTTCAGCGTAGTTTATTATTATGCAATTTTTATTTATAAAAAATATTACTATTATTATAATATAAATTTATAAAAATAAAAAAATAAAAAAATGTTTTACAAAAATTCTATCAAATACAATAACGCTTTTACATTAATTGAACTGGTGATGGTTTTAGTTTTAATTGGAATAGTCGGCATAATTGGCGTTATAGGGCTTAGTTCGGCTGTTTCAAGCGATAGGGCAATTTATGAAAGACAGCTTGAATCATCTATCAGATATGCTCAGCAATATTCTATGTCTCATTACTGTTTTGCATTTGTAGTTTTTGGTATGTCCGCTAATTCAAATCTCTGCTCCGTATCTTCCGGAGGCGTAAACCCTGCTGCAGAATACGGCGGGTATCAAATATGCGCGTGTCCTTCGTCAAACAGTGCTATTAACAGCGGCGGCGCATCTTCCGCCCCTGTTTTGATAAATAATCCTTTGGCGCAGGTTGCAAGTCATTTTCAAACCGCATTTAACTATAATATAACATACTCCGTTCAAAATAATTCTGACGCTGCGCCAAACATAACAGGAAATTATTTTGCTTTCAATTCTGAAGGAAAGCCCGGTATTTTTTCCTCTTCCGCTTCCGCAGATGCTTTTTGCTCACCCGGCAGCGCTCAATATTTTACCCCATTTTCAGTCGCCGCCGTTGAATCTTCTGCAGCAGATTATTTTATTCGAATATCCTTCGGCAATAAACCTTCGGATTCTTTTTATGTTTATCCTGATACAGGGCTTGTGAGCAGCAGCGGCACTCTACGATAATAGCAAAATTATTTATTTTATCCATTCACAAATAATTTTTTTGATGATATAATATTTTTTTAATTTTGTCCGGAAGCTATTTTGATGTATTATATTTTGATAAGGTATTGATTTAAGAAATTTATTTTATTTTAATTTTGTTTAAAAAATTATTTAAAAAAACACACAAGAAAGGGGGAAATTATTTATGTTTATTCAAAAAATTAAAAATCTGTTTTCCGTATCGGCAATTTCTTTATCAGTAGGTTTATTTGTTTTTGGTTTAGCAGTGTTTGCAGCGCCTAAGTTTGCAAACGCAAAAACAAAAACTTTTTATTGTCCGTTAGGCTATTCTTTTAACTCAAAATTAGAACTGTGCGAAGGCGACGGAAGCCTGAAAGGCTACAACACTACGCCTGCTACAAAAATAAACGTTTTTAAATCAAAACACCATATTTTTATTTGCCCCGACAAATACGTCTATTCTAAAAAAATTCAGCTGTGCAGAGGCGAAGGCTCTTTGAAAGGCAGCAATATTCAGCCTACCGTTGAGACTAGAAAAGCAAAACCGGTTTCAAAAATTTCCAAAGCTGCCCTGAAAAATATTAAAAAGACCGCTTTGAAGATAAAAAAATAATAACAATCTGTAAAAAAACAGAATCTAAACTTTATTTTAACTTAATGCAATGAATATTGTTCGTATTGCAATAATTATACACCGTCCGGAATGAGCAATATCATCGGCGCAATGTTGTTTTTTTATTTCTGTTGTCAAGATTCAGTTAACTAAATCAAATTATGTAAAATAATAAAATATAAAATATAAAGTGAAAATAATAGCAATATTAAGAAATCAGAGGATGTTTGATATATTAAAAGAGTATGCCGATTTAAATAATTTCGGTATTATTCTTTATGCGGACGTTAAAGATTTTTTTGCAGATTATTCTTCATACTTAAGCGACGATATTTACATGGTTGTCAATGCAGGAATGGATATAGGGCGCGATGTATTATCTCTAAAAAATCTTAAAGCTGTTCAGCAATTCGGTATTGGTTTTGAAAATGTTGATTTGGATGAAGCAGCAAAAAACAGAATACCTGTCTTTAACGTTCCTACAAAAGGCACGGCAAATGCAACGTCTGTGGCGGAACTGTCGATGTTTTACGCTCTTGCTCTTGCAAGAGATTATAACGGATGCATAAATTCTATCAATCACGGCATTGCAAATGAACCTATGGGTATTAGTCTTGCCGGAAAAAAATTCGGCATTATAGGTATGGGCGGAATAGGTCTTGAGCTCATAAGACTTCTTAAGCCGTTTAATACCGTCATTTACGGCATTAAACACTCGAGACCGGAAAAAGATTACGCAAAAAAATTAGGCATAGAATTTGCGGGAACATTTGAGAATGACTTTAAAATCATCCTGCCTAATTTAGATTTTCTTATTCTTGCGCTCCCGCTTAATGAAACTACGAAAAATATTTTAAACGGCGAAACAATGGCAATACTGAAAAAAGGTTCATATGTCATAAACGTAGGCAGAGCGGGACTTATTGAAAAAAACGCCCTTGTGGAAGCATTAAAAAGCGGAAGGATTAAAGGCGCCGGACTTGATGTTTTATGGGAAGAACCGGCGCACATAAAAGATGAAATATTTCATTTTAATGTTATAGCGACCCCGCACATAGGCGGAGCCACCGAATCGTCAATTCACGATATAGCAAGAATCTGTATAGAAAATCTTAAGAATTATATCGCTCATAACAGTTTAATAAATTGTGTAAATCCGGAAGTATTAAATTAGAAGGCAACGATAGAGATGTATAGCAATCAGTTTATTATTGCTATGTTATTGCATAAATAAATTACTATCTAATATAAATATAAAAATAGAAAAATAAAAAGGACATTTATGGATTATAAAAATACGCTTAATTTGCCGTCCACAGGTTTCCCCATGAAGGCCAATTTAAAAACCACCGAAGAAAAATTTTTAAAAGAGTGGGATGAGATGGATTTATATGGAAAAATGTCGGAAAAAGCAAAAGAAAAAAATTTTAAGACATTTATTCTCCATGACGGTCCGCCGTATGCAAACGGTCATATTCATCTCGGCACTGCTCTGAATAAAATTTTGAAAGATATTATAATACGATTTAAATTTATGCAAGGCTATTACGCTCCCTACATACCCGGATGGGATTGCCACGGTCTTCCTATAGAGCATAATGTAGATAAAAGTTTAAAACATAAGGACGCCGTTTCCCAGTTGGAAAAAAGAAAACTCTGCAGGCAATATGCTGCAGAATTTGTAGAAATTCAGAAAGCCGAATTTAAAAGGCTTGGCGGCGTAGGAAGGTATGACGAACCATATTTAACAATGAATTATTCTTATGAGGCTAATACCGTCAGGAAGTTGGCAGATTTCATTAAAAACGGCGGACTTTACAGAGCAAATAAACCGATATATTGGTGCAGTTCGTGTAAAACCGCGCTTGCCGAAGCTGAGGTTGAATATGCGGAAAAAACATCGCCTTCAATTTATGTTAAATTTAAAATGAAATCAGAACTAGGGGCTATTGCAAATCTGCCGGAAGACGAAAATGTTTTTGCGGTAATATGGACGACTACCCCATGGACATTGCCGGCGAATCTCGCAATATCCGTCAATCCGGATTTTGATTATGTTTTTGCCGAGGTGAATTGCAATTTAAACTGCAGCAGTAGTCATGGCAAAGAAATATATATATTAGAAGAAAGTCTTGCCGAAGAAACATTAAAAAAGTTTGGATTTAAAGACGATGAATTTACAATACTGGCAAAAACCAATGGAAAAAACTTAGAAAATAAGGTAACTGCGCATCCGTTTTTAAATAGAGACTCTGTCATTATTTTGGGCAAGCATGTAAAAAAAGATACCGGTACAGGTCTTGTTCATACCGCGCCAGGTCACGGAGACGATGATTATGCCGTCGGATTAAAATACAATTTGCCTGCATATGCTCCGGTTAATAATGAAGGCAGGTTTGTAAACGATGTAGAGTTTTTTGCCGGAATGCGTGTTTTTGATTCTAATCCGCATGTTATAGAAAAATTAAAAGAAACAGATTCGTTAGTTCTCGAAGAAAAAATTGAGCATTCTTATCCTCATTGCTGGAGATGTAAAAATCCGGTTATTTTGCGTTCTACAAAGCAGTGGTTTATTTCAATGTCCATAAATAATCTTCGCGAAAATGCGCTTAAAGCTGTTAAAGAAAACGTCAAATGGATACCTCAGTGGGGTGTCGACAGAATATCGGGGATGCTTGAGGTAAGACCGGACTGGTGTGTTTCAAGACAGAGGTCGTGGGGCGTTCCTATTACGGCTTTTTATTGCAAACAATGCGGAGAGCCGCTGATAGATTATGACATTACGATGAAAATCGCAGACGAATTTGAAAAATACGGCGCAGATATCTGGTTTGAAAAGGACGCCGGTTATTTTTTAAACGAAGCAAAAATCAATAAACATGCCAAATGCAGCAAATGCGGCAGTGAAGAATTTGAAAAAGAAAGCGATATATTGGATGTATGGTTTGACAGCGGAGTGAGTTATTTTTGTGTTCTGAAAAACGATAAAGATATAAAAGACATCGGTTTTCCAGCCGATTTATATCTTGAAGGTTCCGACCAGCACAGAGGATGGTTTCACTCAAGTCTTTTAATAGCAATCGGCTCTCAGGACGGCATTCCTTACAGGTCTGTCTTGACGCATGGATTCGTCGTGGACAGTTCGGGAAGGAAGATGTCTAAATCTCTCGGCAATGTCATTGCGCCGGACGAAATTATAAATAAATACGGAGCGGATATATTAAGGCTGTGGGCTGCGTCGGAAGATTATAAAAACGATATGAGAATTTCCAATGAAATATTATCCCGTCTTTCCGAAGGCTATAGAAAAATAAGAAATACAATAAGATTTATGCTGGGTAATTTGTATGATTTCGATGAAAATACTAATGCCGTGAATTTTGAAGATCTGCGCGATATAGACAAATATGAAATGCATAATATAGCCCTGCTCTCGCAAAATTTATCAAAACATTATTTAAACTATGATTTTCACCTTGTATATCAAAACATATACAGATTCGTTACAAGTTTTTCATCTTTTTATCTGGATATTGCAAAAGATTCTCTTTATGTCGAAGCAAAAAATTCATTCAAAAGAAGGTCTATTCAAACGGTTATCTATCAGGGTTTGGATGTGCTGATTAAATATCTTGCCCCTATACTGCCTTTCACATCTCAGGAGGCGTGGAGCTATTTTAATAAAAAAGACAAAGAAACAGAGCTTGCATTCGAACATTTTGACGAGCCGTTTAATAAAAAATACGAAAGTTATATCGATTTTGAACTTGCCGAAAGATTTGAAAAACTTATTGAATTAAGAAATATTGTTTTATCATCATTAGAAAAAGCAAGAACCGAAAAAACTATAGGCAGTTCGCTAGAGGCATTGGTAATAATAAGAGCTTCCGAAGAAGATTATAAATTATTATCAGAATTTCAAATAAACGAATTAAAAGAAATATTTATTGTATCCGATTTGCAGATTGAACGGCTGCAGACGGATGAAACAAACGGAGAGTTTATTTCAGAAGCTATAGTCAAACCCGCTCCGGGGCAAAAATGCGCAAGATGCTGGACATTTAAAGAAAGTGTGGGAACTCATAGCGATTATAATGACGTTTGCGACAGATGCTATGATGTATTAATAGATCTGCAAGCAGGTAATTAAATCAAATATAACAGTAGAATAAAAAATATCGTGAAAGAACGGAAATATTATGAAAAAGAAAAAAATAATCGCAGCTAATTTTAAAATGAACAAGACGCATGTTGAGGTGCGAGAATATCTGAAGTCGTTTTTTAAAAAACTGAAAGAATTTAGCAGAACCTTTAATGCCGGCGATGTTAACGGCAATAAAGAAAACGGCTCTGATAGCGGCAGTAGTCGGAAATCCGCATCTTTAGGCGCCGCAGGGGCAGAAATAATCTTCGCGCCATCCTTTACGGCACTTAATGAAGCTTATAATATAATTGAAGAAAATTTTGAATTTAGAAATATTGTTAAACTTGCTTCGCAAAATGTTTACTGCGAATCATCTGGTGCATATACCGGCGAAATATCCATAGATATGATTAAAGCATTCAGTTGTTCATACGCTATTATAGGTCATTCAGAAAGAAGATGGATATTCAACGAATCCGAAGAGCTTATTGCTAAAAAAATTTCTGCTATATTAAATTACAATAAAAAAATAGAAACCGATATCTGTAATGCTTGCGATAATAACGCAGAAAAGCATAGCGCCAAATTTGCCGCTATAACGCCAATATTGTGCGTCGGTGAAAATTTAGAGATTAGAAAAAGCGGAAAAGCCTTTGATTTTGTGGCAGCGCAGTTAAATAGCGCATTAAATTGTTACACAAAAAATTTAAACGTCGGAACTGAACAGAATAAAGACGAATTTCGCTTGACAAAAAATGCGAAAAGTCTTAAAAACAATCATGATGAAGGCAACATCGGTGCGTTTGCTTCAAATATTGATACAGAAAAACTCATAATTGCCTATGAACCTATTTGGGCGATAGGCACTGGAGCGTCTATAGAACCGGAAGACGGCGAAAAGATGCATAAATTTATATATGAATATCTAACCGATAATTATGATATTAAAAATTTTTCGGTAATTTACGGCGGCAGCGTTACCGAAAAAAATATTAATTTCTTAATGGAAAAAAACCACATTGACGGCGTATTGGTCGGCGGAGCAAGTCTGGACCCGCAATCTTTTTTTAATATTTACAGTTTTGCCGTTTCAAAATAAAATATTACATATCGCAAATATTGCATAAAGTCGAGAAAACACTACAACTCAGCGATGCATATTTCGTATTTTGATTATCCTGACGGCAAACTTATCTTCACTTAAAGTTATAAATAATATATAATATAAAAATATGTATATGTTATACTATATATAATTAATATAATATACAACTTATACAATACAACTTCCATTAATAACAGGTTGATAAAAAAATGAGCGACAATTTTAAAAGTATTCAACAGGTGCAGCCGCCTAAAGGTACGCGAGATTTTCTTCCTAACGCTATGATTTTGAGAAGAGATATAATAGAAAAAATTAGGAAATGTTTTGAAATTTATGGATTTAGCGAAATAGATTCGCCGGTTTTTGAGTATTTTGAACTTCTTTCAAGAAAATGCGGGGAAGAAATCGAAAAAGAGATTTATACATTTAAAGATAAAGCGGACAGAAAACTCGGTTTAAGATTTGAATTTACTTCTCCGCTAGGGAGATATTACGCTTCAAATAATTCAAAACTTACAAAACCTTTTAAAAGATATATAATAGGAAAAGTTTACAGATATGAAAATACCCAGAATGGCAGATACAGGGAATTTTATCAGGCAGATGCCGATATTGTCGGGGTTTACTCAATGTTTGCAGAACTTGAATTAATGGATTTGGCAGTTTTTACTCTTGAAAAATTGGGACTCAATAATTATGAAATACACCTGAATAATAGAAAAATATTAGACGGCATTATTGAATCGGCGGGTATACCGGCGAATAAAAAAGAAGCGGCATTAAGAATTCTGGATAAATTGTCCAAAATAGGCGAAAATAAAACCGTAAAAGAATTTATAGACAACGGTTTAACCGAAGAAAACTATAAATCCTTTATTAATTTAGTAAACGGCAGCAATTTTGCCGAAGAAATTAATATTTTCAACCATGCCGACGGCGATAAAGAACATAACCCAAATATAATATTTTTAGAATCTCTTAAGGAAAAACTTAAAAATAACGCTCAATCGATAGAAGGAATAAATGAACTTATAGATATTTTTAAAAATTCGAATAAGTTTAATATCGGTAAATATTTAAAGTTTGACCCGCTGCTTGTAAGAGGTCTCGGCTATTACACCGGACCGATATTTGAAATAAAATCATTAGATGTTAATATCGGCAGTTTTGCGGCAGGCGGCAGATACGATAATCTGCTTGAACTGTACGGAACGCGCCCTGAAGGGGCTTGCGGATTATCGTTCGGCGTTGACAGAATTATAGATATAATTAATGCGAAAAACCCGGGTTATATTAATGAACTGCCGTCCCCTACTAAGGTATTTGTCGCATATCTTGAGCCTGAAGAAAAAATAATAGATTATGCTTTTAATGTAGCAAAAGAATTAAGAGCAAACGGCATAGCCTGTGAAATAAATCTTAATGAAAAATTAAATATATCCAAACAGCTGAAATATGCCGACTCAAGAAATATCAGCTATGCAGTCGTAATAGGCAGCAATGAACTTTTTGAAAATAAAATCAAGCTAAAAGATATGAAGAAAGCGGAAGAATTTTTTCTATCTATTAAGGAAGCTATAGAAATTGTGAAATAAAATTATGATAAACAACGATGACAAACTATGAATAGAGTCGTTAAATCCGGAGCATTTGCCGCAGGCATTCTTATTATTTTATTATATATTGCCGCTTCTTTCGGAATTTATTGTTTAATCAATCATATAAACGATAAGGCAAGGATTAATAATTCATTTTATAAAAGGACTCTATATCTTGCTAAAGATTTTTATGTTTTAAATTTATATTTAAAACAATACAAGAGTATTAAAAATCGCCGCGTACAATTCGGGCGGCTCTCCAATATTCGCCATACCGCACAAATCAATTCTAAATTGAATGCTGAACCGGATGAAAACGCCGCTGATTCAATTTTTCAATTAAATTCTAAAATCAACTCTAAAATATATTCAATAAATAAAAGTTTCCGATATTTATTTAAAAATTTGAAAAGCAGTGATAAATCGTTATTAAAATTGATATATCCTGTTTTGCACAGAGCTTTTATAGACTGGAAGAATAAATCTCTGCCGGAATTGACTTTATTAGAGAAACGAAAAAATGTTAAAAATATATCTATATCGCGTTTATCTTTCATATTTTACCGCAATTCGAGGCTATTAAGAAAAGCATCGGATGCGTCAATGAAAAAGAATATGGATTATATAAGCGATTCCATGAATCTGTTAAGCCTGCTTCTTTTTATAAATTTCTTAATGGTAATTATTATAAGTCCTCTGTTTCTGTATTATATTATTAAGGTTAAAATTCAGGCGGAAGATAATGAAAAATCGATTCAATCGATATTTAACCAGATGGTTAGCGGTTTGGTTCTTTTCAGGGACAAATTTATTTACGTAAATCCGGAAGGCGAGAAAATACTGGGATATGCGTCGGAAGAATTAAAAAATATGAATAATTGGGATATTATGTCCCATGAATTTCAAGAAAGCGCAAAATTAAGATATGCCGAGGCTATTAAACATGAAGGAGAAAGAGGCGAATTTCTATATAAAATTATAGACAAAAATAATGAAATAAAATGGGTTCTTTTTCATTCTTTGACTATAAATTATAAAAATAAACCTACCAGATTAGCCAATTTTATAGATTTAACGGAACGGAAAAATGCGGAGGACAAAGTAAAAAATCTTACAAGATTTTATTCTATCCTCAGCGAAATAAATCAGCTGCTTTTGAGGGTCGAAAATATCGATGATGTTTATGAAAATATATGCAGAATTGCCGTCGAAAAAGGTCAGTTTAAAATGGCTTCATGCGGTTTTCCGGATGAGCGCAACAGCAAAAAGATAGCCGTTAAATTCTCTTACGGTTTTGTTGGAGATTATCTAGATGATTTTAATATATATGTCGATGACGCAATGCCTGAAGGAAAAGGACCGGGAGCTGCGGCTTTCAGAGAGGACAGAATCGTAATTAATAATGATACGGAAAACAATCCTATGATGCTGCCGTGGAGAGATAAAGCCCTAAAAATGGGTTTTTTATCCAGCGCAAGTATACCGTTGAAACAACAGAATAAAATAATCGGAATATTCAATTTGTATGCCGGAGAAAAAGATTTTTTTAACGAACAAGAGATTGCCCTATTAGAAGAATTAATGAGAGATATTTCTTTTATGATAAATAAAATTGATTTGGAAAAAGAAATTAATTTTATATCGTTCTACGATGCTCTTACAAAGCTTCCTAACAGAAATTTTTTCATAGAAAGCGTAAATAACTTTCTGGAAAGAATAGATGGCCGCCCTGCAGCCATAATCTTGCTTGATTTTTATAAATTATCGTATATTAACAATACATTCGGCTACGGAGCCGGAGACGAACTGCTTGTCAAGACGGCTGATATGTTAAAAGATGCCTTTATCGCTACCGATATAATTTCAAGAATAGGCGGGGATGAATTTGCGGTATTTATAAGCAATTTAAGCGATAAGGATTCAGCAGTGCAGTTTATTGACAAAATAAAGCAATGTTTTAAAGATGAAATAACTATCGGTACCCACAAATTTAATATTTCCTATAATATAGGGGTATCAATTTATCCTGACGACGGAATTACGGCAAATGACCTTTTAAAATCTGCCGATATTGCTCTATCAAACGCAAAAACTCAGGGTGAAAACGATTATGAATTTTTTACCTCCTCCATGAACGTAAAAGCTTCTGAATTTTTAATGATGAAAAAACACCTTACGGAGGCGTTTGTTAATAAAGAATTTGTCGTATATTATCAGCCCTATTTTAAGGTGGATACATTGAACAGATTGAACAAATTAAACAATACTAATGCTCACGATGATTATAACGCAATGAATATAAACAATATTGCCTTATTAAATCCTGTTATGCATGGTATGGAAGCGCTTATGCGCTGGAACAGTCCCGATCTGGGTCTGGTATCGCCGGTAAAATTTATTCCTATGCTTGAAGAAATGGGTTTAATAAGGCAGCTTGAAGAATTTTTGATTGAAGCGGTATGCGTCGATTTGCAAAATTGGAAAAAAATGAACTTAAATTTAGTTCCCGTTTCTATAAATATTTCTCCTGTAAGTTTTGATTATGAAGTAAAATGGTACTGCAATCCTGAATTGCTTAATAATTCGGCGCATATTTTTGAAGGCGGAAAATTAAGTTTGGCAGATACCATTTTTCAAGCTATAAATAGGCACGGTCTTGAATATTCCTTGATAAACATAGAAGTAACCGAAGGTTTATTTATCCATCATTTTGACTGCGCTTTGAAAATATTAAACACATTTAAAGAAAGAGGTATGAAAATATACATTGACGATTTCGGTACCGGATATTCATCCTTGTCGTATATAAAAAATATCCCTGCCGATGTTATTAAGATAGATATTTCATTTATCAAAGGCATGATGGAAAACAAGAAAGTTTTTGCAATCGTCAATACCATCGTGGAACTTTCCGCAAGATTAGGTATGGAGACAATAAGCGAAGGCGTTGAAACAATTGAACAGCTTGTAAAATTGCAATCCCTCGGCGCAAATATGGCCCAGGGATATCTTTTTTCAAAACCTGTTCCTGAGACAGAGATACGCAAAATGCTTTCAAAGATATAAAAAACTAAAAATATTCATTTTTTATTTTTTGACTTATTGTAATTTTTTTAAAAAAACTTTTTTATTTTAATGGATTAAAATTGGTTCATACAATTTTTAAAGGTAATTTTTTTGCGGCAAGGAATAACATTCTTGACATTTTTAAAATAATGGTTTAAAATGATAAATAATAAGTGAAATATATCTTGAATTCTATAGTATTTATTATTTTATCCTTATTTTGCTTAACGTGTTGATAACTGTGAAATACTTCATTTATGTATTAATTTATTGATTACTTATTTTTATTTTAATAAATCAATAAATTAATGCGAGATCGGA
>JAKAQK010000155.1 GCA_021822625.1 bacterium
CAAAATTCAAATAGACAAACAGAAGATAAAGAAAAAAATAAATGCAATTTAAAGTTTTTTAATATCGATGCGTTAAAATTTGATTTTATTGAATATTCTAAAAGTCTAAATTCAAAATTACGGTTAATATCAAATCTTCCTTATGAAATATCGAGTCCTATAATGGAAAAATTTAACAGAGAAAAGGATGCTTTTAAAGATTTTACATTAATGTTTCAGAAAGAATTTGCCGGAAGACTTCTTGCTAAAAACGATGAATCAGCCAGAAGCGCTTTTAGCGTAGTAGTGGAAGCAAATTTTGAAACTGAATTATTATTTGATGTTTTTAAAGAAAATTTTCATCCAATGCCAAAAGTTGATTCGTCCGTGATAAAAATGACCCCGCTTGATTTAAACAAATTTGAATTTGAAGAGTTAAAATATGCTGAAGATATCAAATGGGCAGCGTCTTCTCCATATTTCAGCTATTTAGTTCATCAGCTTTTTAAATTAAGAAGAAAAAAATTGAGAAATTCGATATATGCTTCTTTTCAAGGTATACCGCCTGATGTAAAGGCAAAAATGTATGAGGATTCAAATATAGATTTGGATAAAAGACCGCAATCGTTAACGTTGCAAGAATTTATTAAAATAGCCATAAAATATAGAGATTATCTAGGATTAGAATAATGTATAATGTATGACATATATTTACCGAATATATATTTTTGATCGGTTTTGGAACGGTTCCCGATAAAAAGAAATTAGTAAAGTAACGTAAGAATAATGTAATTAATATTAATATGTAATAATAATATAATGTAGTATGCTAACTAAGTATAATAAGTACAGGTTTAATATCAATATCAAAGCCTAATATAAAAGCCGGCGAATGATGATAAAAATAAATTCCAATTTTATCTTAATTAATTCTAACGCGTTTCCGTTGTTGAAAAATGCCGAATTGCTTATAGACGAAAGTACCGGAAAAATTAAATCGGTTCGGGAAGCCGTATGCATAGAAAAAAATGCGGCTAATTTTGAAAAAGATAAAAATTATTCAACGTTAATAATCCCCGGATTATTAAATGCCCACATTCATACAGAACTTACTATAAAGGCGGACGGAAGCACTCCGCATATATTTTCGGAATGGGTTGTTTCGCTGCTCAAAATGCGTATGAATCTTTCGGCTCAAGAAACGGCAGCAATATGCAAAAAAGCGTATGAAATTTCTATAAAGGCTGGAGTTACTGCAATAGGAGATATTGTACCGCTTGAGCAGTTTGACAAATACAATAATTATGACAACAGTGATATCGATATTACCGTAAAAAAATTTAATATCGAAAAACCGAGGATAAAGTCTTATATTGAAGTAATCGGATTAGATCCTTCTATAGCGGATATAAAAATAAAAAAATTAGAAAAAACGCTAAATTATTGCTATAAATATTGCGGCAATGATGAAAAAAGTAAGCTCAGCGAGTTTTACGCAACGGATATCGGCCCTTATGATAAGAATGATGATTGCCGGTGCAGAGAATATTTCGCGGAAGGCGCTTTTTTGCCCGCTCTTTCGCCGCATTCAGTCTATTCTGTTTCTAAAGAACTTTTTAGAAAATTATCGGAAAAAAATAAAGAATGGAAATTGGACATGGCAATTCATACATCTGAACATAAATCCGAGATTTCATTTTTGAAAGAAGGCAGAGGGGATATAGCCGAAAATTTATTAAATGCCCTGCAGCTCGGAGCATTCAGCAATCCTTCTAAAATATACGGCGCAGAGAATTATTCGTCGCCGGTCGATTACTTAAATTCGTTAGGAATGCTGTCTTCGAAGACAGCATTGATTCATGCTAATGAAATAAATGGGCACGATATTCACATAATAAAAGATTCAGGAGCGTCAATAGTTCATTGTCCGAGGAGCAATGATTTTTTTAATTCGTCAAGACTGCCGCTGAGAAAAATATTAGATAACAATATAAATGTCGGATTAGGAACGGATAGCCTATACTCAAACAGCTCTATAAGCATTTTGGACGAGTTGAAATATGCAAGAAAAATACATAATGAAGAGAATCATTATTGCGTTTCATCAAAAGAGTTGTTTAAAATGGCTACGGTTAATAATGCAACTATACTGAATATCCCGTATCTGACCGGAACATTGGAAATTGGTTCTTGTGCAGATTTTATAATGTTTAAAATTCCGGAAGATATGAAATTAACCGAGGATAATGTTTTTGATAAAATTATAGATTTTGAAGAAAAAGATATATTAAAAGTTTTCATAGGCGGTAAAGAAGTATACAGAAATATTAATATATAAAAATTAGAGTTGTCAAAATATAAACATAATGGAAATAATAACCCGTATAAAAGACGCTAAAGAATTAAGTAAAAAATTTAAAACTGCCGGTCAGACAATATCCTTAGTTCCGACTATGGGCAAGCTGCATGAAGGACATCTAAGTATCGTTAAAAATGCATTAAAACACGGAAAAGTTTTTGTTTCAATCTATGTTAATCCTATGCAGTTCGGACCGTCGGAAGATTTTAACAATTATCCGCGCGACATAGAAGGAGATATAGAAAAATTACGTCAATTGAATGTAGACTGTGTGTATATGCCTGATGACGCGATAACGAACAACAATAAAACTTTTATAATCGATGATTTTCTTTCTAATAAATTGTGCGGTCTATATAGACCAGGTCATTTTCAGGGCGTTTTAACGATAGTTATGAAACTTTTGTTGATAGTTCAGCCTGATTTTGCTTTTTTTGGTTTAAAAGATTATCAGCAGTATATACTTATTAAAAAAATGGCCGAAGATTTTTTTATGGACGTGAAAATTATGTCTGTTTCTACCGTGAGAGAGGAGTGCGGTCTGGCCATGAGCTCAAGAAATTTCTATTTTAACAACGCTGATAAAAAAAGCGCATGCAATTTCTACAAGATATTAAACAATATAAGACTGCTTTTCAAAAAAGGCGAAACATCCGTTGAAAATTTAAAACATCTGGCTATAAAAGAATTAATAGATAAAAATTTTATCGTAGAATACGTAGAAATTATGGACAAAGAATTAATCGGCAGAAAAACGACGGCAGAAACGGGCGATATCATTTTATCGGCAGTCAAATTTTCAGGGGTGAGGCTTATAGATAATATTTTTCTGGAATGAGGCATTTCACCCCGTCACGTCAGGTTTAAAGCTGCGGAAATTGCCTGTTTCCATTTATCGTATAATATATTTCTTGTATTTTCATCCATCTGCGGCTTGAATATCTTTTTTATTCTATAAATTTTTGAATATTCTTCTATTGACCATAATCCTGAATATATGCCGGAAAAACCCGCTATGCCGAATGCAGTCATTTCAGAAACTGCGGTACGTTCGACCGGTATTCCCAGAATATCGGATTGAAACTGCATCAGAAAATCATTTTCGCTTGCTTTCCCGTCGACTCTCAATTTATAGGGCATATTGAATAGTTCGTTTATAACGTCTTTTGTGGAATAAGCTAAAGATTCCAGAGCCGCCCTGACGATATTTTCCGTCGTGGTTTTTCCGGTTATGCCCGTTATAATGCCTCTCGCTTTGCTGTTCCAGTATGGAGCGCCGAGCCCTGAAAGAGCCGGTATAAAATAAACCCCGTCGTTATCCGATAATTTTTTAGCGATATTTGACGTTACGGAATATGATTTTATGATTTTCAGACTATTTTTAAGCCAGCGGATTAATGCTCCGCCTGTAAATATACTGCCTTCAAGAGCGTAATAAGCTTCGCTTTCAATTGTCCATGCGATTGTAGAGAGTAATTTGTCGGATTTAAAAGGATGTTTTCCAGATTGAGCCATGACGAACAGACCTGTCCCGTAAGTGTTTTTTACAATTCCGCCGTCAAAAGACGCATGTGCAAAGAGCGATGCTTGCTGGTCGCCTAATATGCCGATTATCGGTATTTTTTTGTTATAATTACCTTTTAAATATATTTTATTAATATATCCGAAATGAGAATTGCTGCTTTTAACTTCCGGCAGTATATTCTCCGGTATTTTAAAGATATTTGTAAGTTCGCTATCGTATTGCAGCGTGTTTATATTGTACAGCAGTGTTCTTGAGGCATTTGACGTGTCCGTGAAATGATTTTTTTCCTCCGTTAAATTCCATAAAAGCCATGAATCAACAGTTCCGAATAAAATATCGCCTTTTAAGATGGATTCCTTAACGCCTGATATATTATCTATAATCCATTTTATTTTTGTAGCGGAAAAATAAGGGTCTAAAAATAAACCGGTTTTTTCTTTAATAATTTCTGCATAATTTTTGAAATCTGCACAAATCTTTTCCGTCCTGCGGCATTGCCAGACAATAGCGTTGTAAACCGGTTTTCCTGTTTTTTTGTTCCATAGTATTGAGGTTTCTCTTTGATTTGTTATGCCGAGCGATAAAATATCGTAATTAT
>JAKAQK010000024.1 GCA_021822625.1 bacterium
CGGCAGCATTACAAGATTCGGCTCGCAATACAGGCTTCATGCTATGCTCGTTAATCTAAAAAATATTTATCATTCAAAAACATTAAGATATATAGGCGTCGGAGAAAGGTCTTTAAATAAAAATATCGGACTCTTGGCTCACAAAGTATCTTCGCTTATAATGGTAAATTATAATAAGCAAAAATATTTATCCGAAGCGCATCCAAAATTTTCTAAAGATAAAGACATATATGCAATACGCGTAGAAGGCAATATCAGGGTAGGTACAGGTTTTATACTAAACGATATATTGCTTAAGAAAGGCAGTGCCGATTCCATAAAAAAAATAAACAGAAGTATTAAAAAATTATATAAAACCGGATATTTTAGAAATATAACCGTTAATATTAAACCTTCATATAAAGGGCTAATCTTAACTTTTATAGTTTCCGAAAGACCATATATCAAATACGTCAAATACACCGGAAACGGTTCAATATCCGTTAAAAAAATAAAAAAAATATTAAATATTCAGCCTGATACTCCGTACAGCTCATACGAAGGGTTTAAAGCGCTGAAAATATTAAAATTCCTTTATTCTGCGGAAGGGTATTATAATGCTAAAATTAAACTTAATAAGATAAAACTTCCAGGAAATTACGTAGGTTTGAATTTTGCCATAAATCAAAATTCTCCGGTTATGGTGTCGCAGGTAATCTTAAAAGGGAATACTTCCTACCCTTCGTCAAAATTGTTAGGAATTATGAATATTAAAACCGTTAATATACTCACATGGATAACGGGAGCCGGAAAATTTGAGAAAGCAAAATTAAACAATCAGATTATTAAACTTTTAAGTTTTTATTATAATCACGGATACATTGAGGTAAGCGTAAAAAAGCCTAAATTTGTTTTTTCAAAAAATAAAAAATTTGTAAAAATAATATTGACCGTGCATCAGGGTCCCCAATATCGGATATCGGACGTTGACGTTATAATTAAAAATAAAGATAAGCATATCAAAGAGTATAATGCTATAATCAAACGTTTAAAGACTAAGGCAGGCAATATCTTTAACAGAAAAATGATAGAAAAAGATATTTTAGGAGTCACGAAATATTTGACCTACAGAGGATATGCATTTGCAAATGTCGAGCCGTCAATAAAAATAAACAGAAAAAAAAGGTCAGTTTTTGTTAAACTTACGATACATAATGGCAAAATTGCAAGATTTGGAAAAATTACTATAACCGGTAACGATGTAACGTACAGCTATGTAATTTTAAGGGCATTGGCACTGTATCCAGGCGAAAAATACAATCCTGAGCTCATTAAAATATCCAGAACCAACCTTAAAAATTTACAGTATTTTAAGCATGTTACTATAAGCACGGAAAAAGTTCCGGGAGAAAGCATATTAAATGTTAAGGTTCACGTAAAAGAAAAAAATACCGGCAAATTTACTATTGGAGGCGGTTATAGCTCGGCTACGGCATTTATGGCTATAGCTTCGATATCTGAATCAAATTTATTTGGAACCGGTATATCGGCTTCGTTAAATGCTCAGGTTGGAGGTCCTTATCAATCTTACAGCTTTAATGTATTACAGCCGTATCTTACATATCTTTACGGGAAACCTCTTTCTTTAGATGTATCGTTATACGACACATTTAATTCTCTTTACTATGAATTTGCATACCGGTCTCTCGGAGGTTCCGTTACGGTCGGTTATCCTGTGTATAAACAGTTGATCACTGAATATGTAAGATATTTGATCGAACAGGACAACTCTGTAATAATTCCGGGATTAGATAATATATTGCCGCAGGGAAGTCTGTTGACGAGCGAGTTATCTTTTACCACCGTTTATAATACTCTTAATAATCCCATGGTTCCTACATCAGGAGATATGGCAAGTTTCAGGGTAAGTCTTGCAGGTCCTCCGATAGGCGGCAACGACGATTTTGTAAAATTGACCGCTCAAGAAAACCATTATATCCCTTTATGGTGGGGAACGTCTTTTATGGCTAGCGGACAGGCAGGATATATAGAAACTACAAATTCCAGCGTTCCGCTGCCTATCTATCAAAGATTTTTTGTAGGCGGCATAACGAATACATACCCGCTACTTGGATTTATGTACGATTCTGTCGGACCTTCGGAAGACGGATTGCTATACGGCGGTACAAAAATGTTTACTGTTGGAACAAAATATCTTATTCCTATTTTGAAAAAAATGGGATTCTACGGATTTTTATGGTGGAATGCAGGTAATGCATGGACAACATCACAAAAAGTTAACCTGTTTAACCTTGATGAGGCGGCAGGTGTCGGATTTAACTGGTATTCGCCCTTCGGGCCTATTGAAATAACATACGGTAAAATATTAGGTTCTCCTATTAACGGGAATTCCAGCACCAGAATTCAATTTAGTATGGGAGAAGGTTTTGGCGGATTCTAAAATAATTATATTTATATAAAACAAAAAAACAATCGGAGGTTTTATGAAAAGGATAAGTTTGATTTTTTCTATTTTAATTTTAATGTTTGTGATGGTTCTTTTAAGCAATATTTCAAAGGCTGAGGCTGCCGGTTCTAAAATTGCAGTCGTAAATATGCAGAAAGTAATTTCAATGTCAAAACAGGGGAAAAAAGCTAATTCTATTCTTCATTCTTTAGTAATAAAGTATAAGGCAAAGTTAAGCGCTCTGAGACAAAAGATAACCGCGCTTCATAATGATTTAAAACAGAATTCGTCAATAATGTCTTCAGCGGAAAAACTGAAAAAGACAAAAGAATTTGAAACGGATATAACCAGTTTTTCTTCTGAAGAAAGGCATGTGCAGGGTATCATCTCTGAAAAAAGGTTTAATCTGTTAAGAGGACTTGTTGCAAAGGTTAAGACGATAATAACTAATATTGCAAAGCAAAATGGCTATCTGATTGTTATTGACCGTCCAGGCGTAATTTACAGAGTTAATTCTATCGATATTACAAATCAGGTTTTGAATCAGATGAATTCCAAATAATTTATAATGTATTTAAAATTTAGACTCAGTGGAAAATATTCAATAAAAATTATGAAAAACGTATAAGTTATAACATAAATATAAATAAATATAATTGATATTATTATATACAGTATAAATATTTAAAAATGCCTTATTCTATAAAAGAAATCGCAAATTTATTATCTCTGAATATAATCGGCAAAGGGGACTTTGCCGATTATGAAATTAAGAGCATAAATTCTTTAAAAGATGCCGACAGTGATGAAATAAGTTTTATTGCAGACAGAAAATATATAAAATATTTAAACACAACAAATGCTGCTGCAGTTATAATGGATTTTTCTCTGTTAAAAAATGAACTTTCGACGAATTTACAATTTGTGATTCTAGATACAAAAAATCCTTATCTGGCATTCGCCAGAATGACTCAGTTGTTTTATAGCGCGGATAACGCAGAGCCGTCAAACGGGTTTGTTTTGGACAATGATTTTATAGATAAAACAGCGAATATAGGAAAAGGCACAATTATATACCCCAATGTTTATATAGAAAAAGCATCTATAGTAGGTGAAAACTGCAAAATTTTGCCTGGTGTGTTTATAGGACAAAATGTTATAATAGGCGATAATGTTACTATTTATCCGAATGTTACCGTGTATAGCAAATCTATAATAGGTAATAATTGTATCATTCATGCCGGTTCAGTTATTGGAAGCGACGGCTTCGGTTATGCTAAAGACGGAAAAGAATATGTAAAAATAATGCATCTCGGCAATGCTATATTAGAAGATAATGTGGAAATAGGCGCTTTAACCGCAATAGACAGAGGGGCAATAGGTTCTACTATCATAAAAAAAGGAACAAAAATAGATAATCTTGTTCAAATTGCTCACAATGTTTCAATAGGTGAAAATTGCGCTCTTGCATCTCAAACCGGCATTGCAGGAAGCGCACTTATCGGGAATAATGTTATTATGGGCGGTCAAGTCGGAGTGGCCGGACATTTAAATGTAAGAGATAACGTAATAATAGCTGCGCAATCGGGGATATCGCACGACATTAAAGATAATGAAGTAGTTGCGGGCTCTCCGGCAATACCGATTAAAGAATGGCGTATCTCCATGGTATTATTTAAAAAACTGCCTGAATTATTTAATAAAATAAAAAAGATATAAAAAATATTTTAAATCGCCGTATTGTTATACAGACATCTTGCTTCGGTTATATCTTGCAATATTAAATTATATATAAGGTATCGTTAATATGAATAATAAAGCTGCATCTGAACCGTCTCCATATCTTATGGATATTAATGAGATAATGAGTCTTCTTCCGCATAGATTTCCGTTCCTTCTCATAGATAAAGTTATAGGGCTTGAGAAAGGAAAGTCTATTAAAGCTATAAAAAATACAACTATGAATGAACCTTTTTTTCAAGGACATTTTCCTAATCATCCTGTTATGCCCGGTGTTTTAATTTTAGAGTCGTTAGCTCAGGCAGGCGGTATTTTAGCTTATAAAACTGCAGAAGACGATGCTATGAAAGATATGTTTACATATTTTATGGGGATAGATAAGGCGAGGTTTAGAAAACCCATACTTCCCGGCAGCACTATAATTTTAAACGTAGAGCTTATTAAGAAAAAACAAATGATATGGGTATTTAGCGGTACTGCATCGGTCGATAATATATTATGCTGCGAGGCGAATCTTATGGCGTCTTTTGTCGCGCCGTAAAAATAATGCATAAAAAATAAAATATCAGTAATTAAAAAAAATTAAAAAACTAAAAAAACTAAATTCAATTAAAATATTTGCCAGGCTATGATAGATAAAACTGCAATAATAGGAGAGAACGTAATTATTGACGATTCTACCGAAATAGGTCCGTATTGTATAATTAAAGATAATGTAAAAATAGGAAAAAATAATAAAATCGCTTCCCATGTTGTCATAGAAGGTAATACCGAAATAGGTAATGATAACAAAATATTTCAATTTGCGTCAATCGGTTCCATTCCACAAGATTTAAAATATAAGGGTGAAAATACAAAGCTGCTGATAGGTAATAATAATATAATAAGAGAATACGCCACATTTAATCCCGGTACCGTAACGGGCAATAATATTACCGTTATCGGTGATTTTAATCTTTTTATGATGTCGACGCATGTTGCTCACGACTGCATTATCGGAAATCATGCAATATTAGCGAATCATGCCACCCTTGCAGGTCACGTGGAAATTCAAGATTTTGCGATATTAGGCGGTTTATGCGCTATACATCAATTTACTAAAATAGGCGAATCTGCACTTATATCAGGCGGAACTATGGTAGTGCAGGATATCCCTCCATATTTGATATCATCCGGCGATAGGGCTAAAATTTACGGTATAAATAAAATAGGTCTTGAAAGAAGAGGTTTTTCAAAAGAAGAAATAGAAAATGTTAAAAAAGCATACAAAATAGTATATAGGTCTAAGCTGACTATTAAAAATGCTATTGCTCAAATTAAAAACGAAATTTATATAAGTCCGACTATAGAAAAATTTATAGAGTTTATTTCAACCTCTAAGCGAGGCATAACAAGGTAATATAGTAAAGTAAATGAGCGATTAGTTAATATAGTTAATATATTTTTTATATTATGTATGCCGCGCTTCTTTCTGTTTTAATTTCTTTATTTGTTTTTATCCATAAAACGTTCCGTATATTTAGGATAATATAATTATTCAGATTCAATAAAATATTTTTTGCGTGCAGCCGGCACATATCGAACTAATATATTAAAAATTGATAAAAAGAACGCTAATATTAATATATAATTAATAATTTTACAAGATATTTATTTAGAGATAATTTTATGACGGAACAAAAAAAAATAGGTTTAATTGCAGGTTACGGAGAATTTCCGCTTTTGTACATTAAAGAGCTTAAGCTGCAAAATTTTTATGTCTGCGTATGCGCAATTGCGGAAGAAGCTGGAGAAAGTTTGAAAGATTATGCAGATTCTATCACATACATAAGCGTTGGAGAACTTGGAAAACTCATAAAATTTTTTAAATCAGAAAATGTTAATGAAATTATTATGGCAGGCAAGGTCAAAAAAACGTTAATGTTTAAAAAAATAAAACCTGACCTTAAAGCTATTACGCTTTTTTTATCCCTTAAAGATAAAAAAGACGATACCATTTTAAATGCTATATGTAAATATTTAGAGAAAGAGGGTCTAGTTATAGTACCGCAAACTAAATATTTACATTCAATATTTCCCGAACAGGGAAAGTTGTCGGCGCGCAAACCATCTTCTAAGGAGTTGGCGGATATCAATTTCGGATATAATGCGGCAAAATTAATAGCAGGGGCAGATATAGGACAGACTGTAGTTGTTAAAGATTCATCGGTAATGGCATTGGAAGCTATTGAAGGAACGGATGAAACAATTTTAAGAGGCGGCAAACTGGCTTGCGGAAACGCCGTCGTCGTTAAAGTAAACAAACCGGAGCAAGATTTAAGATTTGATATACCGGCGGTAGGGTCAGGCACTTTGGATGCAATGAATGATTCTGGGTGCGTATGTTTAGCCTTCGAAAAAAATACTATAATAATTAATAAACGGGAATTTATCGATAAAGCTAATGATTATGGTATTGCGGTTTATGTTATGTAGCTTAGCGCAGTTATAATTTCTTTATATAATTTATTAATGCTGTACTAAAAAACAATATATATAATCTGCTATTCAAATTCATTGTTTTTCAAGCAATATCGGCAGTCATACCGTGCTGTATAAAACATTTTTCATAAATTATAATTATAATATGTTAAATGAATTTTTAATATATAAAAGTGCTAAGTGAGAAAAATACTAATAATATCGGGAGAGCTTTCAGGAGATTGGCTTGCGTCCGGTTTAATTAAAGAATTTAAGAAACTTAGACCTGATATAGATTTTTATGCGATGGGGGGTGAGAACTTAAAATCGGAAGGCGCAGAAATTATAGCAGATATAAATGAACTTGCAGTAATGGGTTTTACAGAGGTAATTCTTAAAATATCGGTTATAAAAAAAATATTAAAACGTATTTTAGTATGGATAAAAATACATAAACCAGATTTGATAATTCTTGTCGATTTTCCTACATTTAATTTTAAAATTGCCAAATATGCCTATAGTCTGAATATTCCCGTAGTATATTATGTTCCTCCTAAACTATGGGCATCAAGATATAAAAGAATATATTTTATAAAAAAATATATAAGATTTGTAATAGTTATCTTCCCTTTTGAAGTAAAAATATATAAAGACGAAGGCATAAAAGCATATTATAGCGGAAACCCCATTAAATACAGATTGGCTCAATTACAAAAAAATATAAATACAAATAAGATAGATATAAATACAAATTCTAAAAATAAGAATTATAAAAACAAATATCCTATAATTTCTTTTTTACCCGGTTCAAGGAAATCAGAATTAAAATATCATAGTCCAAGGATTATAAAATCAGCCGAGCTTATACTTTGTAACTATCCAGGCGCCTTATTTATATTTCCTTTCAGGAAAGGAATAGATTCTTCTATTTTAGAAGAAGCGCTATATAAATCGGAATTACCAAAAGAAAGCTATGCTATATCAAATTATTTTGAAGATTCTCTTTTGCGGAGCGACATCATAATCGTCGCATCAGGAACAGCTTCATTAGAAGCCGCAATGTTTGAAAAACCTGTTATAATAGTCTATTATCTAAATTATTTAACATATTTAATTGCTAAATTAATTGTTAAAGTAAAAGACATAGGACTGATAAATATAATAGCCGGAACAAGAGTAGTGCCGGAATTAGTCGAATCTCAATTTACAGCCGAAAATGTATATAAAGAAACAGTAAAATATCTTAAAAATGACGAATATAAAAAAATGGTAATTTCAAAAATAAAAGAAACTATTTCAGTTTTAGATTCTGTAAAAAATCCTTTTAAAGAAACCGCAGAGATTATAAATAAAAATATTTTCACCATATAATATAAAAAAATAGATAGGTTCTACAATAGATAATAGCATGCAACATATATAATATATATGATATAAGATATGGCATATAGTAGGAGATAAAACGGAGAATATAGGATTATTAGATATAGCGTATTAGATATAATAACATATTATATTATATATAGCATATAGTGGATTATGTACGGCAGTGTAGCTCATTATTAATAAATACTTAATTAAAATATCAAGTTATGTTTAAAAAGAAAACAAATATAAAAAAAGATAAGAAAGACGAAAGGCAATCATACGTTATACTGAAAAAACTTCTGCCTTATATGCGGCCGTATAAAAATCGTCTTTTCATGGCTTTAATAAGCATGAGTTTAGTTTCTTTGCTGACCGGAATACTTGCATATATTGTTAAACCGCTTATTAACGACATATTTGTTTCTAAAAATTTTTCCGAGCTTATATTAATACCCCTGTTGGTCATAGCCATATTTATTGCTAAAGGAATTTTTTATTATATGGAAGCTTATTATACCGGATATGTCGGGCAAAATATAATAAAAAATATTAGAAATGATGTTTATAAATCTATTGTCAATCTTCCTATATCGAAACTTAATAAAATCCCAACGGGCGTTTTCATAGCAAGAATAACTTACGATATCAATCTCATTCAGCATACTGTCTCAAATGCTCTAAGCGCCATAGCAAAAGATATACTTACAATCATAATTCTTCTTGCAGTTATTTTTTATATGGATTTTGAACTTGCTATCGCAGTATTTGTGCTTTTTCCTATTGCTATAATACCGGTATCCCTTCTTGGAAAGAAAACTAGAAAAACCAGTATAGATACTCAAAACGAAATGGGCAATATTACGAAATTTTTAGATGAAACTATTTCAAATTTAAGAATAGTTAAAGCGTATAATATGCAGGAATTTGAAATAGGCAGATTTAAAAAACTTTCCGACAGGCTATACAGATTTCTTATAAGAATGACCAAAATTAAGGGCATTACAGTTCCGTTCGTGGAATTGGTCGGGGGAATCGCCGTGTCGTCTATAATATTTCTCGGCGGTCTGCAGGTTATAAAATATGGATACTCCCCGGGCAGTTTTTTTTCATTTTTAACTGCTATCTTGCTTTTATATGAGCCTGTGAAAAGCCTATCCAGGCTTAATAATAATCTGCAGGAAGGCATTGCCGCGTCTTCAAGGGTATTTGAAATAATGGAAGATAATTTTGAAGATATATATAAAGGTGAGGCTTTACCCAAAAACATAGAAAATTTGCAAATCAGAAATTTATATTTTAGCTACAATAAAGAAAACGGGTTTGACCTTAAAAATATCAATCTGAAAGCGGAAAAAGGAAAAATGGCTGCGATAGTAGGGCGCTCAGGGGCGGGTAAAAGTACCCTGTCCATGCTGCTGCCGGGATTTTACCAGCCCGATGCCGGAGAAATATTAATTAACGGTAAAAACATAACGTCATATAGCTTGAAAGATTTAAGGGATAATATTTCTTATGTATCTCAGCAGGTATCGCTGTTTAATGAATCCGTCAAGTTCAACATAGCTTACGGTACTTCTGCTTCTATAAATATTTCGGATGGTACAAAAAAGCATGCAAATATAAAAAATAAAGTTAAAGCAGTTGCTCCGGCTGCTGATAATCGCAATAATAGCTGGCACAGCGATAATGCAAAAGAAGATAAAATTAAAATTAATGACGATTTAATAATTGACGCTGCCAGGCTTGCATATGCGCACGATTTTATAGTTAATCTTCCCGAAGGATATAATACTTTAGTCGACGAATCCGGTTTAAGATTGTCGGGAGGGGAAAAACAGAGGATTTTAATGGCAAGAGCTTTTTTGAAGAATGCCCCTATACTTATTTTAGATGAAGCTACTGCTTCATTAGATAACGAATCGGAAAAACATATTCAAGATGCCCTGTTTAATTTATGCAGGGATAAAATTGCGATTGTCATAGCACATAGGCTTTCAACCGTAAAAAAAGCGGATATCATATATGTTATAGAAAACGGAGAAATTGTCGAACAGGGTAATCACGAGGAATTAATTGAAATAGACGGTATTTATAAAAATGTGCTAATTAAGCAAATGCAATAGATAGTAAATAATCCCGCATATATTAAACTTATTTAGATGAAAAAATTATATTTTTTTATTTACAATTTTATCTTATATATAAGCCTGCCTCTTTTCTTAGTTATTATGCTTATTTTTTATTTAATTAAAAATAAACACGCCTCCGGTTTTTTTTATAAATTAGCACCGTATTTAAGTTTTACCAAAAATCATAAAAATAATATTGGAAAAGATAAATATCTATGGATCCATGCGGTTTCCGTCGGCGAAGTCAATGCTGCGTTTTATTTTATTAATTTGTTATTACAACGTATTAAAAACAATAATAAAAACAAAAAAATATATCTTTCTGTGGTAACAAGAACAGGATATGATAATGCGGTGAAAAAATTCAGCGGAATGCCGGTCTCCGTGATTTATTTTCCGTATGATTTCTTATTTTCGGTTAAAAGTATTATTAAGCTGCTCAATCCTATATGTTTTATATCTATGGAGACCGAGATATGGCCAAATCTGTTTAATAAATTAAACGAAAATAATACGCCTATTTTTATTTTAAATGCGCGTTTATCGGAGAGGTCATTTAAAAATTATTATAAATTTAAATTTTTCTTCGCATATATATTTAAATGCATTGATTTGGTAGCTTGCATTTCGCAGGATTATTGCAATAAATTTATTAAATTGGGCGTAGAAAAATATAAATTGCACATAACAGGTAATATGAAATTTGATATTGCGCAAAAAGAAGAAATAGAAAAACTTAAGAAAGATGGTGTAAAGTATAAGAGTGCGATAATAGAGGCTATAGATGAAATTACCGGCATTGAACGCAATAACGGCGCAATTGCAGACGAACAGCAGGACGATGATAATTATTATGCTCGCAATAGCTGTAATCACGGCAATAATATTTATTTAATTAATAATAATATTGATACCGGAACCGATACTGCTAATACGGCAATGCAAAATAAATCACCTGACGGCGAAAATTATATTGCAAAGATAATTGTTGCAGGCAGTACGCATGACAAAGAAGAACAAATAATATTGGATTTATTTTTAAGATTAACGGAAGCTATTAAAAGCAAAGATAACCGTAAGATAAAATTTTATCTTATTATAGCGCCCAGACATCCGGAAAGATTTCGGTATACATATGAATTAATTAAGAAATATAAATTTAATTATCTTAAAATATCCGATTTAATTATTAATGGCGGCAGGAATGCAAATAATAAAAGAATAAAATCTTGTGCCGGCAGTTATAGCTATAGCAATGGCTCTGTTATTCTTGTAAATAAAATGGGAATATTAAACACGCTATACAGCATTGCCGATATTGCATTTGTAGGCGGCAGCATGATTCCTTCGGTCGGCGGTCATAACATGCTTGAACCTTTGTCATTCGGAATCCCCGTTGTCTTTGGAAATTTTGTTGAAAATTTTCAACAAATTGCCGATGAACTTGTATCTTCCGGCGCAGGTGTCGCAGTAGCTAATTCGGAAGAACTTTTTAACGCTGTTTATTCTTTTATTAGTAACGAAAAAAAATCATCTGAAGCCTCTGTAAAGGCATTGGAAATCATAGAAAGAAACCAAGGTTCATCGCTTAATAATTTAAATCTATTAATGAATTCTTGCGATATAATTTAAATCATATAATTAAATAATATAAAATAAATAATAAATAAAGTTTTTATTTTATGAAATTGAAATAAGACGTTATATTATAATACATAACAAGATATCCGGATGTCTGAAATGTAAAATTTTGCAGTTTTTGTTTTATAGCTATTTATATCGATTTATTTATTCATGAGATTAAGAAAATCCGTATTTGATTTTGTATTTTTTATTTTTTCTATCAGAAATTCCATAGCTTCAGGGGTGTCCATCGAAGATAAAACCTTTCTTAAAACCCATATTTTTTTTAATTGGTCTTTGTCTATAAGAAGTTCTTCTTTTCTTGTTCCTGATTTATTAACATCTATAGCCGGAAATATTCTTTTTTCGGCAAGTTTTCTGTCTAAATTTGCTTCAAGATTTCCGGTGCCCTTAAATTCTTCAAATATGACCTCATCCGCTCTTGAACCTGTATCTATTAAAGCGGTAGCGATAATCGTTAAACTGCCTCCTTCTTCGATATTTCTTGCTGCCCCAAAGAATCTTTTCGGTTTGTGCAGCGCGTTTGAGTCAACGCCGCCAGAAAGAACCTTGCCTGAAGACGGTATTGTAACATTATAAGCCCTTGCAAGTCTTGTTATTGAATCCAACAGAATAACCACGTCTTTACCTGCCTCGACGAGTCTTTTTGCTTTTTCTATAACTATTTCCGCTATTTGAATATGTCTTTGCGGCGGCTCGTCAAAAGTTGAACTTATAACTTCTCCGCTGATAGACCTCTGCATATCCGTAACTTCCTCAGGTCTTTCGTCAATTAAAAGGACCATTAAAAATATTTCTTTATGATTAGCATTAATGGCATGGGCAATGTCTTTCAGAAGCATAGTTTTTCCGGTTCTCGGAGGCGCTACTATAAGAGCTCTCTGTCCTTTGCCTATCGGAATAAGCAAATCCATCATCCTTGTTGAAATATTTTTTGGGTCAAATTCTAATTTGATTTTTTCTTGCGGGTAAAGAGGCGTTAGATTATCAAATAAAATCTTTTCTTTCGCAACTTCTGGGTCTTCAAAATTGACGCTTTCAACTTTTAATAAAGCATAAAATCGTTCATTGTCTTTAGGCGGTCTTATTATTCCGCTTACGGTATCTCCGGTCCTAAGCCCAAATCTTCTGATTTGAGAAGGAGATACGTATATATCGTCAGGTCCGTGTAAATAATTGGATTCTAAAGACCTTAAAAATCCATACTGGTCAGGCAATATTTCCAGGACGCCCTCGCCGGTAATAAGCCCATTTTTTTCGGCTGTTTGATTTTTTTCGGTTTCAGCCTGTAACAACGCATAAATCAAATCTTGCTTGCGCATCCCAGAAGCGCCTTCTATATTGTATTCCTTAGCAATAGGCATCAATTCCGATATTTTTTTTGTGGTTAATTCTTTAACATTCATAATTTCCTTTTTCCTTAATCTTAAATAATTAATTAAATTAAATTATACTCCATTTTGAAGTCCTTCTTGCCTCAAATCTTCTTGATTCCGCTAAATCTATTGCAATTCTTTCAGTGCCGCCGTCATCGGGATATTGCGCAATGCCAGCATTCATGGATATAATGCTATTATTTTGCTTTACAAAATAATCCTGAGCCTCTAAAAATACGGCGCTGAGAATTTTTTTCGCATCTGTTTTGTTTAAATTTGGGAAACATATAATAATTTTGTTTCCGTATCTTGCAGCAACATCGTATATTCTGATATGTTTTTGTATTAAACTGCCTATAATCCCTATTACAGTATCTCCTGCTTTGTGCCCTGATATAGAATTAAATTCATTTAATTTATTGATAGACATTAAAGCAATTGACATAATGCCATGTTCGCTGTTGGCTTTTAGCGTTTCTTCAAATAATCTTTGATGAAAATATCTAAAATTGTAAAGACCGGATATATTATCGAATTTTGAGCATTCTAAAATCTCTTCGTCGAATTTTTTTGTTTTAATTATATATGAAAGTATTGAAAAAATAAGGTCGAAGGTGTTTTTTTTGTCCGCATCCGTGCAATCGGCGCTATTCTTAAAGTCCTGTACGGAATATATAACAGCGATTGTAGAAACATTGTTTTTGTCGTATTCAGGCTGGAATTGATAAGCATATAATTCTTTTATGTTTTTATGTTCAAAGTCTATTGTTTTTATGTAATTTGATTCTGAGAAATTATTATTAAGGTTTACATAAAAAGATTTGTTATTATTAAACATACCAATCAACTGTTTGGCATAACTTTCGTTCGTATCCGATTGGATTTTTATGGCATACTCATGCGCAACGCCTCTAGAACTTATTAATTTAATATCTTTATCATTTTTGATACTTAAAAACATAGTTGCGGTAGCGCCGAAAACAAAATCAAAATTAATATTTACAAAATGCAAAACTTCTTCTAACGTTTTATTTTGATCTGCTACCTCTGTAAGTTCTTTAATAAATTTAAAACTTGAATATTCGCAGTTTTTTATGTTGCCGTTATTGTTCATGTATATTAATAACCTCCTATTTGTGTAAATTATATTTAGTTAAAACCATACCCAGCCGTTATTATTTGTATTATTTGTATTATTTGTATTTTTTTATTTTTTAATAATTTAAACGATATTGAATTTGAATAGAGATTCTAGTTTGCAAGCGCTCAACAATAATCATGCAGATTCAAAAATTAGATAGCATAAATAAGTTATTTATATGTTTTATGTATAACAGGCTTTTATAGGTGATATATCAATTATTATTTATTAGTGTCGTTATTATTAATATTATTGAGAAAGTTTATTAATAAACATATTTGAGGGTTCAAAAATTTTAAACCGTAACTATTGTTAATTATAAAATGGGATTTAGAAATTTTATAAGATTGACTAAATTGAAATTTATTTCTATTAATAAAATCTTCATACGTAAACCTTAAGATAGCTCTTTTTAATCTTTGAGAATAATCGCATATAACAAGGACAATTTTATCCATTTCTGAATAAAACCCCGATTCAAATATCACGGCTCCTTCAATCACGACCATTTTTGAATTGCAATGCAGTTCTAAAATGTCTTTAGTTTTTTTCCTTAATGCAGGGTGAATAATATCTTCCAATTTCCTTTTTTTAATTTTATCAGAAAAAATAATTTGCGCAAGGGCTTTTCTGTTAATATCGCTATCTTTATTTAAAATGTTTTTGCCAAAAAAATCAACTGTTTTTTTATATTCGTCGGTATTTTTTTTTAATAGTGTTCTTGATAACTCGTCAAGATTAATCGTAAGAAACCCCGCATTCTTTAGAGCAGACAAAACGGTAGTTTTGCCGGAACCTATAGAACCTGTTAAGCCGATTTTTAACAATTTTTAAAATTCCCGATTAAATAGCTTATATATTATAATTATTAATAGCTTATATATTATAATTTTCCGATAAATGAAACAAACCTTGACGCTGTTTTATTTTTTCTATAACTGAAATAATTTTCATTTTCGTAAGTACAAATATCTGTATCATATATATTTTCTTTGCGAAATCCTAAAGCGAAAAGAACATATTTTATTAATCCTTTTAAATCAAATAAATATTCCGCCTGATTACCGCTATTGCACATATTTATTTTACCGCTGTATACTATGCGGTTATCGGCTGCGTCATCCGCATATTTTGCCGTAAAGTAATTTTTATAATTTATATCCTTATTGATAAATTTTTCGTATAAATCTTCTTTTACGGTATAACAATTTCTGCAAATTCCAGGACATATAACAGCGACGACGTTTGCAATATTCGCATTATAGCGATGTTTTAGCATATCGGCAGAGTTAATTAAGATATCATTGTATAAGCCGCGCCATCCGCAATGAACAGCTCCTACGGCGTCCGAACTTTTGTCATAAAAGAGCAACGGTATACAATCCGCCGTTTTTATGTATAATAAGTAATGTTTCAGAGACGTAAAAATACCGTCTGCGTCGGTTATTTTTTTAGATAATTTCTTAGCATTATGCTCTTCAAAAGAAATCACCGTGTTGCCATGGACCTGATTTAATTCTGTAATATTGAAATTAAAATCATTTTCATCTTCAGTATGACAGTTTAATCTTATTTGTTCTATTAGGTCAAATCTTGCCGTTGCGTTGTTTGTTTGAAAATCGATGCGTTTATCTCCAAAACCAAGCACCAGATTATTATTCTGCGGGTCAACGACGCAATCTGTATAATTTGTTTTATTTAAAAATATCATGTTATAAATTGTATATTTTTAATTATTAACTATCATATTATAGCCTTAAACTATATGAATGACGATATAAGATAAAGGCAGCTTAATTATCAACGGCAGCAGCCGTTGAGCCGTCCGTTGCGTTGCAGCAGTATTCAGTATTTTCTAATCCCCATAGCATATCCTGAGGCGGTCTGGCAGTAAAAATCATAAGCTGTTCTGTCTCCGGATGGATAAAAGATATTTTATACGCATGCAGCATTTGCCTGTTTATAAAATTGAACTTCTTTAATTCATTCCTGTTTTTAGTTTCATTTTTTTTGTAAATTTTATCGCCCAATATAGGATGTCCGGCTGCCAGCATAGAAACTCTGATTTGATGAGTTCTGCCGGTAAGAGGATTTATTTCTAAAAGGCTTATAATGTCATCTATCGTCTTTATTGCTTTAAATGAAGTCAGCGCATGTTTGCCGTTAGTTTGCGATAATTTCATTTTAATTTTATTTTTAGGATCCCTTTCAATATATCCCTCTACTTTTCCGGCAGATTCCTTAAAAATGCCATGTACGAACGCTATATAAGTTTTTTTAATAATCCTGTTTTTAAATTGTGCAGCAAGAGCATTATGCGATTTATCATTTTTTGCTATCAGCATAATTCCCGACGTATCTTTATCTAATCTGTGGACTATACCGGGTCTTTCAACGCCGCCGATACCGGAAAGGTCGGATATTTTACCGACTAATGCGTTGACCAGCGTTTTTTCGTGTTCTCCTTTGGATGGATGTACGCTAATACCCGCCGGTTTATTTATAATTACAAGCATATTATCTTCGTAAATAATGTCTATCGGAAAATCGAAAGGTTTTAATGTATCTTCCTTTATTTCAGGCTCCTCAACGGAAACCAGAGAGCCTGTTCTGATGAGCAGCGAAGGTTTTCTTATTATTAAATTATTTACAGATACGTTTCCCGATTCAATTAATTTTTTAATAAACGACCTTGTAAAATTATTTAAATTATTTGTAAGCGCAATATCCAGCCGGATTTTTTCGTCAGAAGAATAAAATGATTTTAGTCCCATGTTAATATTTTATATTTTACTCCCATAAAACACGCCCCGTCATTTCAGCCGGTATATTTATATCTAAAAGGCTTAGCAGAGTCGGCGCAATGTCGGACAGTCTTCCGGGCTTCAGCGGAGGTATCTCATTTTTATAATTTGATACTATACAAAACGGAACAGGATTTAAAGTATGATTGGTCATAGGAGCGCCATTGTCGTCAATCATAGTTTCGGCATTTCCGTGGTCTGCCGTCACTACGCAGACGCCGTCATTTTTTAAAATCACCGGTATAATTTCACTGAGCGCTGCATTAACGGTCTCTACCGCTTTAACGGCAGCATCATAATTTCCTGTATGTCCAACCATGTCGCAATTTGCGAAATTGCAAACAGATAAAGAATATTCATTAAGTTTTAATTTTTCAATAAGGGCGTCTTTAATTTTAAAAGCGCTCATTTCAGGTATTAAATCATACGTTCTGTATTCTCTCGGTGAAGGTATTAGCAATCTGTCTTCATTTTTAAAAGGTTCTTCGCGTCCGCAATTAAAAAAATAGGTTACATGGGCATACTTTTCCGTTTCGGCTATTCTGAACTGTTTTAATCCGCTGTCTGAAATTACCTCGCCCAATATATTTTTATAATTCTGCGGTTCTATGATATATTCATTCTTAAAAGAATCATCGTATTTTGCCATAGTTATAAAATTTTTAACCGGCTTAAATGAATTTCTGTCAAAAAAATTGAATGTTTCTAAAGAAAGAGCCTTTGTTATTTCTTTTGCTCGGTCCGCTCTATAGTTTATAAAAAGCACTCCGTCTTCGGAATGAATTCTGCCGTCTCTGCCAGCATCATTTTGTTTTATTATAGACGGCGTTATAAATTCGTCCGTAATATCGTGAGAGTAATTGTCATTTATTGCTTCAAAAACATCGTTGTATATTTTTCCTTCTGCTTTTGTTAGCATATTAAAAGCGATTTGAATCCTGTCCCATCTCGTATCCCTATCCATCGCGTAAAAACGACCTATTGCGGTTGCGATAGATATTTTATCTTTCCTGTTTCCAATGTTGTCTATAAGTTTTTTTAAAAAAGTACCGGAACTTTTTGGCGGAGAATCTCTGCCGTCGAGAAAACAGTGAATATAAATTTCTTTCGCATTATTTTCATAGAAAAAATTGAGCAGATATAGCAAATGGCTCAATTCTGCATGAACTCCGCTTTCTGAAATCAAGCCCATTAAATGAACTCTTCCATTGCCCTGTTTTAACGAATTTACAAAATTTAATAAAACGGGACTGTTTTTTAGCGTATCATTTTCTATTTCATCGTTAATTTTAGTTAAATCCTGCATTAATATCCTTCCTGCGCCGATATTCGAGTGACCGACTTCCGAGTTGCCCATAGTGCCGCTCGGAAGACCGACGTCCTTTCCATGTGCTTTCAAAGAAGTAAAGGGATATTCCTTAAAGATGCCGTTAATAAAATCTGCTTTTGCATTTTTTATCGCATTGCCTTTAATTTTATCCGATAGACCAAATCCGTCTAAAATTATTAATGCTGCGCTTTTATATTTTTTCATTTTCAGCCTCGCACTTAAGTTATATAAATTATATAAATATATACATTATATGCGCTATTATGTCAGATTAAAAATATTTTGCGGTTCTTCCTTCGCAAAAGATTCGTATAATGAATTTGACCTGATGTTCATCGTATTCCATGAAAGACAGGAAGGACATAAGCTTGTATAATTTAATGAACTATAATTACACTTAGAACATATGAAAGGTAATTTTACAGGGTACTTACTTTTTAACGCTTTTCTGAATGAAGACGCGGCTTCGCCCATTTTCCCCCTTTTTAAATAGCACTCCCCGAGAAGCAGATATAATGAATTATCTTTAAATATAGAAGAAGGAATAGTTTTAAGATTAGATATGGCTTCGTCAACCATTTCGATGCGCACGTAAAATTTTGCAAGGAATAGCCTGTACTCCCATTTTTCAGGGTTATTATATATAAGTTCCTGATAAAATTTTATTATATTTTGAGGGCTGTTTGCCTTAATTGCAGCATCTTCCATTTTTATAATTATTGCAAAACTACTTGTTTTCAAGAAAGCTTTTTCCCATAATTTAAATGCGTCATTTGTTTTATCTTTTTTTATTAAAATATCTCCCAGAGATATATACGCGCCGGCGAAGTATTTATCCTGAGAAATTACTTGATTAAATCTTTTTGCCGATCTTTCTAAATCATTTTCATTTTCCAATAAATACCTGCCGTATTCATATTTTAGTCCTACCATGTCCTTTTCTTCTTTTTTATTGATATTTTTGTCCTTGGATTGGCTTAAAAAAAGTTTTGACATTTTATAGGCATTTTTCCATTCTGAATTTTTTATATATAAGTCTTTAAGCTGAAGTATGGCATAAAGATTATCCGGCGCAATTTCAACGGCTTTATTAAAAAAAGATACCGCTTTTTCATAATTTTTATTAAGCTTATGTAAATTTCCGGCTTCATTAAGCGCCTTAACATTATTGCCGTCTATTTCCAGCGTTTTATTGATAAATGTTTCGGCAGATTTAAAATCTTCTTTATGTTTGTATATTTTAAATAATAGAATATATGCTTTAACGCTGTTGTCATATTTAGAAAGATATTTTTTTAAAATATCGATTGCTCTATCGTACTGGGCTTTAATATATAAATCTTCGGCTTTATCTATTGAGTTATCAATTTCCGTTATGATAAACTGTTTTTTGTTTTTTACTAAGTTTTTTAGATAAACGGTAATATTTTTTATTAGAGTTATAATAAGAAACAATAAAATACCGATTAAAAAAGCTGCAAAAATGTAAAAAATTAAGTAATAATCCACTACATTATGAGTTCCGGGAAGATAGTGAAGCGGAATTTTTATGGGATTTAAAACATAAAGATATTCAAAAAATGCAACGAGTATTAAAATTAATATAAAAAGGACTATTAAATACATATGAATTTTGTTATATATAGTGTTCTTATTTCATTAGTTGTCTTCGATAGCAAGTTCTTTAGCATCCGGCCATAAATTTTCAAGATTATAAAAAGACCTGTAAGGCTCCAGAAAAATATGTATCATAATATCACCGTAATCCATTGCAACCCATCTTGAAGCGTCAATCCCGTCAACCGCAATAGGTTTTCTTTTTACGGATGTTAAAACATTATCGGCTATAGCAGCGACCTGTCTGTCGGAGATTCCCGTTGCAATAATTATAAAATCTGCAAGTTGAGATACCTTTCTTATATCAAGAACGATAATATTTTTTGCCTTTTTGTCGGATAGATAATTTATAACTGCTCTTACTTCTTTGGTAGTTCTTTTAAATGTTTTTCTAAGCGCTTTTTTGCCTTCCTTAGCACTGTCGTCTATATTGGCTGTTGTTATTGAATTCACGTATTTTTTATTATAGTTTAGGTTAAATAGTTTATTTATTGTAAATTAAATATATCACATATATATATTATTGTTTATTATATATTCAATTGTAGAATTTGGCAACAAAAAACGATTGGATAATTTTTTTTTAAAGTTATTCCTTATTTTTGTAGAAGATATATCTAATCTGGTGACCTCAGACAAAAATATAGATATATTTCCAGGCCCTATTATTAGTCTATTATTGGTAATATCTATAGTCA
>JAKAQK010000156.1 GCA_021822625.1 bacterium
TAGAAATGTTTAATTTGGTAATGAGAAAAAGAGTCAGCAAACCCGAATATTTAAGTCTTTTAAAAGCTCTTAAAACAAAACAGACTACCAGAGCAAATATTTACCAGGGTATGTTTGCTTCAGAACTTTACAACAGACCTAAAAATTTTTATTTCGACCTTTTAAGCGACCCCTTTGAAGAAAAACCGATTATTTTAAATTTGTCTTTAACGGATTCGGTTAAATATATCGAAATTTTAAATAAAATAGAAAAAGACGCCTTTATTTCCGAAAACCTGTTCGACGAAAATAATACAGACTCGAAGGGAAAGGCAAAAATTATATTTTCACAGCCGGAATCTGAAACAAACATCGAAAGCGCAGCCTCAGAGCTTTTGAATCAGAAAACGTCTTTAAGCATCGAAATTATAAAAGAAGCGTATGACAGATTCGGCGACAAAATAGGCATCGCTTTTACTGGCGGAAAGGATTCTTCGGTTTTACTCGACCTTACCAGAAGGACGTTTGACGGAAAAATTCCTTTTAGAGTAATAACTATAGACACCTCGGCAGAATTTCCGGAAATTAAAGAATTTATAGAAAAATTAAAACAGAGCTGGGGATTTGAACTTTTGACCTATTCCAATACAGAAGCGCTTAAACAAAAATACGCAATCGCAAAAGACAAAGCGGACTGCTGTAATACCCTTAAAACCATACCGTTAAAACAGTCCATAAAAGATTTGCACCTTAAAGCCATGTTCACGGGCATTAGAAAAGACGAAAACGAAGCCCGCGCCAATGAGGTTTATTTTTCCAAAAGAAAAGATCCATACCACTTCAGGGTTCACCCAATTCTTCATTTTACGGAAGCGGATATCTGGCTTTATATTAAATTAAACAATCTTCCTTACTGCAGCCTCTACGAACAGGGCTATAGGTCTATAGACTGCGCCCCGTGCACTCATAAAACGACTATGGATAAGTCTATAGCAGAACGGTCCGGACGCTCTCAAGACAAAGAAGCAGCGATGGACAAGCTGAGACAACTCGGGTATTTTTAAATTGTGCGCTAGTCCTATCTGATAGTATCTAATTGACTGAAATAAAATAAGACGCTATAATTTTAAATGCATAATTCTATTTATTGTGTATATAATGAACTCATAAATCTGAACAGAACTTTTAAATTTATTATTCCATTTGCGGTTCTTTGAATTAATTTTTAATTTCAAATTATAAGTATGATATAATATTTATAAACAGCAATACTAGGAGTTTATCATGGAGTACATAAATTTAGGCGTACTTTTAATTACGCTTGGTTTTGTTATCGGAGTATATGTGCATACCGATAAAAAGATAGACGAGCTTTCCGAAAGAACCGATAAGAAAATAACGGAGCTATCCGAAAGAATCGATAGGAAAATAGCCGAGCTTTCCGAAAGAACCGATAAGAAAATAACGGAGCTATCTGAAAGAACCGATAAAAAGATAGCCGAGCTATCTGAAAGAACCGATAAGAAAATAACGGAGCTATCTGAAAGAACCGATAAAAAGATAGCCGAGCTTTCCGAAAGAACCGATAGGAAAATCGATAAATTATCCGATGAAATTAAGGATTTAACAAATGAAATCAAGGAAAATAATAGAGCCCTGAACGATCGGATAGATAAACTCTCCGATAGGATGGATAGATTATACGATATACTTGTTCATATGAGGTTTAGAGATACGGGACAAAAAGACAAAGCGGTAAATGAGTAGCAATTAAAAAGTGGTCAACTACCCTCGTATAAATCCGCAGGCTTGTGAAAAAAAAAGGTGTCAGACACCTTTTTCAAAACACCTTTTTCAAAGAATAGAAAAACGATAAATCTGGCGCATGTATAACCGGTGTATTTGTTTGAAAAAAAATTATTTGAATGATAGAATAACTTTCTAATAAGATTATGGGAATATTTTAACTAAAATTGTAGAGTATGAATATTTTAATAACAGGCGCTTCCGGTTTTGTAGGCTATCATGTAATACAGGCGCTTGGTGATTCTCAGGTGTTGCCGCAAAACATAGAGTCTTTAGAATTTATTAAATCACGTCAATCGATTATTATATCTAATATACATAAAGATTTGCCTATATCTCACGTATGCATCCCTTTAGCTGGCAAAAAAAGTGCGATAGACGTAAGAGACTACGACAGATTAAAATCGTTTTTATCGGCTCCGGGTATTCCGGCATTCGACGCAGTTATCCATTTAGCCGCGCAGGGTTTCGTCCCTGAGTCGTTTAAAAATCCGCTAGAAACTTTCGACATAAATTTTACCGGCACTTTTAACCTGTTAAGCGCTTTAAAAGAAACAGGTTTTAAAGGCAAAATACTTTATGTTAGTTCCGGAGATATTTACGGACTTGTAAATGAAAGCTCTCTTCCGATAAAAGAAGAATATCCTCTTAAGCCCAGAAATCCTTATGCCGTAAGTAAAGTTGCCGTAGAAGCCCTGTGCTACCAGTGGTCGGTTACGGAACCGGATATGCGGTTTATAATAGTACGGCCTTTTAACCATATAGGCCCGAACCAGAGCGAAAGATTTGCAGTATCTTCTTTTGCAAAGCAGGTAATAGAAATAGAGCTTGGATTAAGAAAGCCGGTAATTACAACCGGCAATATCAACGTAACGAGAGATTTTTTAGACGTAAGGGATGTAGCGGACGCTTATAAATTATTATTGGAAAATGAAAAAGTTTATGATATAAATAATAAGTTTGACGTATTTAACGTATGTTCCGGAAGCGAAGTTTCCTTGCGTTCTATTTTAAATTTAATGTTTGAAATAACGGGCATCGAAGCCGAAATAAAAATAGACGAGGCTAAATTAAGACCGAACGAGCAGAAAAGAATTTACGGAAGCAGCGATAAACTTAAAGACCATACCGGCTGGCAGCCAAAAATACCGCTTAAACAGAGCATTGAAGATATTTTAAATTACTGGAGAGCAAAGTTAAAATAAATTAATTATAATGAAATATAATAATTAAAATAATCGTTACGGAGGATTAAACTAAAGCTATGGCAAAAAACGCACTTATAACTGGAATAACCGGGCAGGACGGACCATATCTCGCTAAGTTTTTAATCGACAAAGGTTATAACGTTTATGGTTTTCTTGCAAGAAGAGGTTCGGATACGCTTTGGAGATTAAGGTATTTAAATATTATAGACGACGTAAAAATAATAGACGGAGACCTTCTGGATTTATCTTCTTTAATAAGGGCGCTGGAAATTTCTAAAGCCGACGAAGTATATAACTTAGCATCTCAAAGTTTCGTAGGAACGTCTTGGCAGCAGCCGATTTTGACTACCCAGGTTACCGGTTTTTCGGTAGTTAACGTTCTTGAGGCTATAAGAATCGTAAACGATAAAATTAAGTTTTATCAGGCTTCGACGTCCGAGATGTTCGGTAAGACTTCCGAAATTATACAGTGCGAAGATACGGTATTTCATCCGAGAAGTCCTTACGGAGTCGCTAAAATGTTCGGTCATCATATTACTATAAATTACAGGGAAAGTTTTAATATATTCGGATGTGCAGGAATACTGTTCAATCATGAATCGCCGATTAGAGGCATAGAATTCGTTACGAGAAAAGTAACCGATGCCATTGCAAGAATAAAATACGGCAAGCAGAAGAAGCTTTACCTCGGCAACATAGATGCCCAGAGAGACTGGGGGTACGCAAAAGACTATGTAGAAGCTATGTGGCTTATGCTTCAGCAGGATAAACCGGACGATTACGTTGTCGCAACCGGTAAAACCTTTTCCGTAAGGGAGATGTGTGAAACCGCTTTTTCCTACGTCGGGCTAAACTATAAAGATTACGTCGAAATAGACTCAAAATTATACAGACCGGCAGAGGTTGAAAGGCTTCTGGGCAATCCTAAAAAGGCTAAAGAGAAGCTTGGCTGGGAAGCTAAGACTTCTATGAAGGAACTGATAGAGCTTATGGTAGAGGCGGATTTAGAAAGGGTGAAAAACGAAGGATAAGATTATAATTAAGATTAAATAATTACCGAGCTTTTTTAACGGTCAATAGTTCTTTAATTTCCATAATATCCTTTTTACCGATAGTTTTTAAAATTAATGAGAGCATAGCATAAACTATCATGCCTATTATTATGCTTAAAATTAATTTTTGGCGGGATTCTATTACCATAAATCCCATTATTAATGACGACAGTAAAACTTTTATAAAATTTATCGTATCAAATTTAATTTTAACGGTTTTATGAGTAAAATATAATAAACTGCCTGCCATTAAAAGTTCTATAAAAATTAAAGAATATGCGGCTCCTTTAAGTCCGTAATATTTAATAAAGAAAAATGCAAAAATAAATCCTCCTAAAGAAGCAAAGGAT
>JAKAQK010000157.1 GCA_021822625.1 bacterium
TATAGACATATATGGCTCGTCTAAAAATTAAGCAATTCGATTAAATAATTGATTTTTAAAAGAACATCTTTTCATTTTTAGCGGTTCCTCGAAATTAATTTCACAAAACCTGTAAAATTTTTCCGGAAAAAAAGATATTTAATTTATATAAAAATATCTTAAAAAGGAGAAATTTTATGCTAATCAAAGAAGGAGAAAACTATTGTTATTCATTTGAATTAAACGGAATTCATTATTCCTGCTCATGTGGCACAGCTTCCTATGTAACATAGCAATAACCGCTAATAAGTGCTAATAATGCAAATTATGCGAATATCGCAGGATTGCCGACTTGGAGCAAGCAACAAGCACAGAATTCTCATGTTATTAACTCAATTAAAATTCAGTTGGAATTAAAAAAATAAAATTATTTTTGAAATTTTAACCAGAATATGCAGATATAACGAAAACGCTTGTAGGGGTTAAAAATTCACAACTTCCCCGGTAGTCATGATAAATTTCTGGACCTTGTTGTCCAGGATAAAGAAATTCATATTCTTGAATCATATTATTATTAAGACAGTCTTCATACGTAACATATAAAGTATTACCTGTAGTATTATACCAAGTATATAATGGAGTACCATAATAACTACCAACATATGAGTTTGATTCTTGGCTCCAACTAGGTAATCCAGAACTGTTCGCATACCCTGCCGTATTGGCATAATTAGCCGTGTTTGCGCTTCCGGCAGAGTTCGCGTAATTTGCACTTGCCACGGGCGGGCTGGAGGGTATCGGTGCCGCATATGCCACATACTCCAGCCCCCCGCCCTGGCTTCCTATACCGGAGCCTGGAAGTTCATGCTCGATATAATTTGCATAATTACCTGGAACGGAATATAAGCCGATAAAATAATTATTTCCAGACGGTTCATTCTCGGGGCATCCGCCGTTGTTATCTATACACAAATTGACCGTATGTTTCGCCAATTCAAGAGTAATCCAGTTCGGTTGCGGATACGGGCCGCCGGGGTTGTTCGCCGGTTGTAATGACTGTAAAAACTGCGGAGAAAGATAACCGTTTTGCGACAGCGTAACTAAATCCGCAAACGAGCCGTTTTTCGCCATATACGCGTTCTCGGCATTCTCGATAGTCTTAGTTACGCCGGCGACATATTGCGCCTGCTTATAATCCATTCTTGCGGTAAAAGTCGGGAGCATCATTGCCGACATTATGCCGATAATAACTATCGCTATCAATATTCCGATTAGCCCTGAAAAACCGTCTTGATTTTTTAATATCTTCAACATATATTTATCCTCCTACCAATTATATTTTAAAACAAAATCTTGTTCCGAATTATTTTCATTAGGCGTTAGATAATAACCAACTTCTTCCATATTACCATTAGCCCCCATATCAAATGCGCCGGCTATTAAACTAACCGCCCCTTTATATTGAATGGGAATATACGTGTAAACTAAAATTCCGGATTCACGGACGCAATAATTATTAGAATTAACCGATATATTAGAATAAACCGGTTCTAAATAATAATCTTGGCCGAAAGGATTAACGCCGCCGGATAAAACGCCGAGCATTCCCATATTTGTTAAATTACTGAAAGATGACGTATATATATGATAATTTTCGGTTTCATTATAATTCGTTCCGCTTACCGTTACCGAACAAGTCATGGGAACGGTATTACTCTGATAATATAAATTTTCCGCCTGAGCTATAGATTTCATTTCTTTAACGGTTTTAATAGCTTTTTGAGACTGAATATAATTATAAGCAATAGGAATACTTATAGCGGTTAAAATACCGCTTATTACAATAGCTATTATAAGTTCTATTAAAGTAAACCCGCCCTGTTTCATCTTCTTTTAACCTTTACCGTTTTTTGTTCCGTTTGGATAAATTTCTGATTATTTATAATATTTTCATTGTTTTTAATCTCCAACTCTTTTTCCAATTCCTTTTCCCGTTCTTTTTGCGCACGCTTAATTAGACTTTCCGCAAAATCCCTTCCTTCCTGTTCTATTTCCTTATTTAAAGTCGTGCCTTTTGCTCTGATAACTTTAAAATACATATCCGGAGGCAGAAGCTCATTTTTATTAATAAGTTCGAAGAACTCCTTAATGGCTTTTTTCTTGCTTCTGACTTTACGGCCGGCGACGAGGTAATAATTTTCCGTTGCGATTAAATAAAGACCTTCAGCTTTGCCGTAGCCTATGATATTATTTTTTACGGCAAAAGTATTATAAATATTTCCGGCGTCTATATATTCGCGCAGACCGTATAAAATTAAAACCACTCCGGAGATTAAAAGTAAAAATAAAATAACGTTTGCCATTAGAAAAAACCCTTTAAATTTATTTTACCAGTGCATATTAAACCCTTTAAATGAGCCATAACGTCCTTATTTAATCCTTTATTTTTCTCGTTCGTTTCATCGCTCATTATTTCAAAAGTTCCTTCAGGGGTTACATTATTCTTATAGACTCTCGGCTCCATAATCGCTGAAAAAGAATCTGCTACAGTCAAAATATCAATTAAAGTTTGATCAACTCCGTTATCGTATATTAAAGGTTTAGGATAACCGAAACCATGCCGATAATGGTGCTTAACCGCAAAATATTTTATCTCTTCCGGAAAAGATTTAAAGCTATCTAAAACTTCATATCCGAAAAGCGTATGCGTTTTTATAATTTCAAACTCTATACCGGTCAAAGCTCTCGAAGAATTTAAAATCTCAGCCGGAGTAAAAAGTTTCCCGATATCGTGTAGAAGCGCTCCGTATTTTAGGAGCTTAATATCAGACGACTTATATCCCATGCTTTTGGCTAAAGATAAGGAAACCGAAGCCGTATTTTCCGAATGCGTCCCTAAGTGATTTAAATTACGATTCACGAGCTTTAAATAGAATTTAACGAACTCATCCGCTTTAATGTCTAAGCTTATATCTAAAACATCTTTTATCATGTAAGCCCCTTCTTATTAATATTTAAAGCAGTTCCTTCCGGCTTCTTTTGCTTTATATAAATTGTCATCAGCTAATTTAACGACGTCTTCGCCTTGTTTATATGAACTTATACCGATAGAAACCGTAATTTTTTCAGGTGAACCTTTAAATTCCAATGAATTTATTTTTTTAGCCAAAGTAATAGCGCCAGTTAAATCGTCCATTGAAATAATTACAAATTCTTCCCCGCCGTAACGGAATAAAATATCCTGATTACCTCTAATATGTTCTTTAACGGTAGAAGAAACAATCTTTAAAACCTTATCCCCGACGTCGTGGCCGTAAGTATCGTTAAATTTCTTAAAATGATCGATATCGAGCATAAGAACCGAAAACTTAATATTGTATTTTGCCGCTTTCTTAATAAATTTAGAAAGAACCAAATCAAAATAACGCCTATTATATACCCCTGTAAGAGGGTCGTTAAAATTGTCCTGCGTTAAATCCGTAACTTTTAAAAATTGACTATCTTTTTCTTTTTTTAATCTTTTGTTTTCGGAAAGTACGTTATACGCGTAAACTATATTAACTAAACTTAAAAAAAGAAAAATATAAATTATTATAGTACCCGCATAAATGCTCAAATACAAAAAATATCCGGCTATAATTAAATTAATTATTAAAATCATAAATTCTTAACCTTTACCATTTTAAAATACGACTTAGGCGGCACGAAGCCGTTTTTTTCGACTAACGCTATAAACTTTTTTATAGCCTTGTGCTTACTTTTAATTTTCATTCCCGCCACAAGATAATATTTACCCACTTTAACCAAATAAAGCCCTTCCGCTTTACCGAAACCTAAAATATTTACTTCGTTACCGGTATTTTCTTCTTCCGTTTCATAACGATAAACTTTAATAGCAAAGAAAATAAACAATAAAATTATTGCTATTATAAAATACAGTTGATTATTAATTATAAATGATAACATTAACCCCCCGCCATGCCCATTAAACCCTGCATCATGGGCGCATAAATTCCGGCAAACATAAATACGATAAATCCGGCTATCACGACGAGCATTACATAATTAGCAATCTTACCGATAAGTTTCATCTGTAAATTTACTATTTCTTCATATTCTTCCGAAATTAACAACATCGTCTCGTCGATACGTCCGCCGACTTCAGCCGAAGAAATCCTATCCAAATCTTCAGGCCTTAATAAATCCGAGGAATTGAGGCCTTCCGTTAAAGTAGAACCGTTAAGCAGATAAGAATAAATAACGGTAAATTTATCTTTAAAAAAATCATTCTTCGCATTATCTAATAAGTATTTAACTATAGAGGCATGCGTTTTTCCGGCGGATAATAAAACACTATATTCATACAAATACCACTTTAAAAGATCGGAA
>JAKAQK010000158.1 GCA_021822625.1 bacterium
CTAATTTTAAAAATATTTAGCTATTACGGTAATTATCGTAATGTCGTCATTTTCTTTAACGGTTATAACTTCGACTTGCTTTACGTTAAAACTTTTTCCGCGCCATAAACCGTTAAAAATAAAATTTCTTCTAAAACCGTTTCTGCCCAATTTTACAGGAAAAAGCTCTCCATTTGTTACTGTTTCTATAACTTCTTTTTCATTAACGCCTCTTTCTATCATTCGCTCTTTTGCATGAGGGTGAATTTTTATCATACATACCTATATTATATAGAGCAAATAACTAAAATAAAAAGGTAAACCGCCTCTTAATATTATGAATTATACCATATTAAATAGATTGAAACAAAATATTAAATACCGCAATATTTATTAAAAAAGCGGGGGTAATAAAAACTCCCTACCGCGTCAAACGCAGTCGGGAGTAGAATATGTAGGCGGGCGCTTTTAAAAATATGGCTTTTATGCCCGCCGAAATGGCAATAAATCTGGCACCTTTAATTTGCCTTTAATTTTGACACCTTTTTTTAAATCTCTATTTTTTTGCCTGTTCTTAATATTTCTAAAGCCGGAGGATAGGTTTCGTTGAAATCTTTTTGGAGGAAAGAATGAGGCTCTATGTCAATGCTTATATTTCTTCTAAGTCTGGTTAGCAATATATCAAAATCATAATTGTCTAAACCGGCAATAAATTTTTCCATTACGACCGCAATATCGATATCGCTCCATTTATCTGCCGTACCTTTTGCATAAGACCCGTAAATATAAACCTCCGCCGGATTGATTTTATTCTTTTTTAATACGTCTATATATTTAAGGATTAAATTATAAACCGTCTGGATATCTAATCCTTTTCCGTTATCTTCTTTTTTAGCCATTTCCTTAACCCGTTAATTAATTTTATATTTTCTTCGGTAAATTTATCGGTGCATTTTTTATAAAAAGTCTTCTTGTAATCATCGTATCTAACGCCGATATTAAATTTAGTAATATCCTGCAATTCATTCGCATGTTTTTCCGTTAATTTTAAACCGGCGCTATTCGCAAGTTTTTCAAGGTCGTGTATTCTGGGTATATTTATTCCATTATTTTTAACGTAATTAGCCTTTAATAGTTTTTCGATAACAAGATGACCTACAAATAATGCATAAGAATATTCCTTTATTTTATACATATTAAGCATACTTTCATAATCTTTGTCTGAAGATTCAATCCAGAATTGTATTATATCGTCTTTTGTCATTTTATAATTTTTAAGATGTTAATCAAAAAATAAATAATCAAAAATTCCCCGATCAAAATACTGCAATTCATTAATAATTATTTTATCATATTTCAATAAAATAATTAAACATAAACATACCGCGTTAAAACAAACAAAGGCGGGTGGAGTGGGACAATAGATAAATCTTGTATAATATACATAATATCATTTAATATACATATTTATTTAAGACGTTAGGGCGGGAGGGCGGGGATAATTAGGCCGCCGAAAATAATTAAAGCAGATTAAAATCTTACTTAGTTGAAAATTACTCCGCCTAATTGCTATAATGCATAACTTGATGGGATAAACGCAGCATTAGCATTTAAAAATTTAATTTTTGGCAGTAAACGGCTGATAGCAGAAAGTAATAAATCAAGAACTTATAAGTTCGTGTGTCAGCATTTTTCGCTACCGGCCGCATATTAAATAAAGCTCGAACAGTTGCCCGGGCTTATAAGCCCGAATCTTTGCAAGAATGAGTTTATTCACTTATCGCCGGAGCTACTAACAAACTTACTAAAGACTTAATAACCTTTCTTATCTTATCAACGGTTCCAGTGTTAATATCGTCGCCGGAAGTGTTTGATTCTACATGTTCTTCCCAATCTTTTCCGGATTATCGATAGCTATTATAAACTCCGCAAGAATAGCTGCCAACGCAAAAGCCAATACGATTACTATTTTTGTGGAAACACTCAAATGAAAATACGCGCTCAACCAAAATGTCAGCACGATAAAAACAATGCCGAATAACCCTATAAATAAGCGTAAAAATGTAACCCTCTACATTGTTATGATACATACACCCTCTTTATTTTAGAAACCGCATGTTATTTATCTTGTTGTTTTTATTATATCATAAAAATAAATTTATTAAGTTGCTTATATGGTTTTACATTAGTTTCCTTGAATAATTTTCTCGAGCGATTTATAAAAAGAACAGTTGAATATTATATAAATTGCTACCATTAGTATTAAAAAAATAAAGAAGGAATAAAAGGAAAGTATCTTTAATATGCAGTTGCTCGACAATCTTCCTACGCTTTGAACAATATTTATTAGAATTGAAAAGATTAAAAAGAAACTGCTGTTTAATATCCAAAAGTTAAGATATAAAAGTTTTTGAGCCGAACCCGCCTGTGTATTTTTTATATCTTCCGAATTATATGTATTATTTGTAAAATTTTTATTATCACACTCACATTTATTTATATAATAAAATTCGCTGCTCTGCAAAGAATTTGACGATGTATTAACCACAAAAAGAATCATTAACATAATCGCTTTGAGCCCTAAAAGAGCGGTATCGTTTGCCGCCGGAAGATTTAGCAGTATGCATATCAATAAAAATCCAAATCCGAGAATCAAAATTAAGATTTGCAAGACTAAAAATCTTTTTGGTATTAATTCTGTTTTTAAATTCATATATAACATTATAACACTTTTAATACTTTTCAAATTTATGCTTTTTAAAAATATATTCAAAAAATTATTTGTTTATTAATATAAAGTCATATTTCCCTTTTTTGCTATCCATACCCTTAGCATGACGGTTCTATCCTGCAACGTTACAGACACGCGCAGCCATTCGTCTGATTTGTTTCTGCACGGTATAACGGGAAGGGAGTGCGGGTCATTGTAAGGTTTGAAACAATCCACCCGCCTTCCTTATTCGTTATGAGGCTGACGAAGGCGGGTGAGTAAAATAGCGCCGACCGCGCTTATTTGCAGGATTTGCAGGAATAGCACGAATCCTTCATTCCATAACCTTCCATGATTGAACTATAAAATTCTTCAGCGGGAATTTCCTGAAATAATGGGACATTATAAGTCTTTTTCATAGATTTCACCTCCTTATTTTATTGACATGCAAAAATTATTCTCCAAGCCGATTTGAAGCGGCTTATAAAGGCATGAGATGTCTTTCTTCCTGTTTTACATTGCCTGTTTTACATTGCAATCAGATAGGTATAGCCTTCGTTTATTTTTTTAAAAACCTGCAGCGTTCCGCCAGGAATTATTTTTACGAAGCCCGGTATACTTTTGGGGTTAACACCGTTTAGCATCAGGGCGTTTTTGCTGACCCTGAAACTCACGCCTTCGCTTCTAAGCATATGAAGCATAGTCAAGCACATCTTTTGTGAAGGAATTAACGATTTTACGGTCGGTCCGTAAAAAACTACCTGAATAGAATATTTTTTGCCTTCCGATTTAAGATAACTTATTGCATGTTTTACATTTAGCATAGAAATCTCAAATTGCTGTCCGGGCCTATTAACGCCGACGACTATTTTTACAGTTTTGTTATAATTTTTGTAAAAACCGCCATAATTTGAATTTTGCATTGCAAACGCAGGAATAGAACTAAAGCTTAATACAAAAATTGAAACAATAATTAAAAGCAGCGCTTTTATTTTCATAACTTTCATAGCAATATCCTCCTCTTCTAAAATTAGTTTAAATTAGCTCAATAGTGGTCTAAATAATTTACATTTCCGTGCAATGCAGCATAAAATGCTAAGGACACGGTTTTATGTCTCCCTTGCGTATTACGAACAACATCCTTGTCTTTCCGAAAAAATACCGGAAAATTCAATTTCGCCGGATAGACGCTTTATGTAGTATTCCGGATCTTTCCGAAAAACGGCTATGCAATGTGGACACTTGCAAAAATTAAACTTCTTATCTTTATAGTTAATTTCCAGTGTCTGACCTATCGGTTTTTCCGCTAAACAAGACGGACACACGACTATATCGGCAGTCTCGCTAAGCAATACCTCCGGATTTTTTTCAAACATAACGGCGCACTCGTCGCAGCAGAACGAATATTCTCTTTCTCTGTATTTCCGAGTTACCGCTCTCCCCTTGGCAATGCCCAGCCTTACGAGGGAACAGCCGCAAGTTGGGCAAATCGGCGTCTTCATTTTAGTACCTCCTTATTATAGTTTATATAGTATATACTACGCGCAGCAGCTGAGTTTGCTGACATCTTTGGTAAATGTTTGAGCCGCCAGCTTAAGTCCTTCCGCCATAGTAGGATAAACGCCTATTTCTTCGCCGATTTGCTGGATTGTATAATTATTTTGCA
>JAKAQK010000159.1 GCA_021822625.1 bacterium
CGATCTAGAGAAGAATATAATAATAAAATTGATGATAAAGTAAGAATAGGTCGAACTGGACTTTCTCTTCCTTATATATCTATATATATCTATTTAGCTGCTTGAATTATCTGCTTGAGTTATTTGCGAGAGATTAAAAAAAATAAGCATGGGCGCTTGATGTTTTAAGCGAATGGAGCGTCAGCATTCCGGCTATTTGAATAGGTTTTGCAGAATTCACAAGCATATCTTCTTCAAGTTGAAGAAGTTCTTTACTTTTAGAGCATACAAAAATATTAATATATTCCTCGTCGTTTGTGAGATAAGAAATATTTTCATCTATAAGCTGCAAATATCTTGTTTCGATTTTATCGCTTTTGTGCAAGTCTTTGGTATAAAGAAGAGGCGACCTTGCCATGCTGAAAATGAAAATATTTTGCTCCATGACGGCCAGTGTTCTGGCAAATATTAAACTGGCAATACATTTTTCAGGTTCTTTTTCAGGATCAGACAGCTGAACAATAAGAATATTAGAATTTTCTTCTTCCATAAAATTTAATAATTACATTTTTAAGTTAATTTAAGTTAGAATACGGAGACTCTTTTTTAAATATTCGCATAAATTAATAGAATCATAAATAATTAGAATTGACACTATTGCTTCGAAAATTTTCATTTTTCAAATATTAAAAATAGAAAAAATAAATTGAGAAAAACAAAATTAAATAATGTCCGCTATTAATTTTCTACTTTTAAATAATCGATGAGCCAGTCTTTTAAATGCAGTCTGTTAAGTCCGAATAAATCATCGATTTCTTTCATATCGTTCTTACAGATATTATCGTATTTAAGCATCTTAATCTGGTCTGACGTTACAGGCAAACCTTTAGCTCTAAAAAATTTTTCTACAAATTCAATCCCATTTTCAACTACAAATGACGGCGCATGAATTTTTATTTTTTTAGGAGGCATTATTTCCATTATTAAATCTATAATACCCTCAAAAGAATAAATATCCGGCCCGCATAAAGTATATATTTTATTATATGTTGCTTCGTTAAATAATGCGCCTGCATAAGATTTGGCAACGGACAAGACGTCTACGGGAGCAAACTTATCTTCACCAGTCCCAATAATAGGAACAAAAAACCGTTCTTTAATCAGTTTAATCAAATCGTCAAAAAAAACGGCATTATCTCCGAATATCAACGAAGGTTTAAAAATTGTCCAGTCTAATCCGGAGTTTTCAACTAAGTTCTGTCCTTCATACTTAGATGTATAATAAACGGATTCCGATTTCTCAGATGCCCCATTAGCGCTCATGTGGATAAACCTTTTTATATTATGTTCACTTGCCAGTCGTAATAAAATTTCAGAATATTCAACATGTACTTTTTGAAAAGAAAAATCGGACTGCTGTTTTATAATACCTATAAGATTGATTATAGCGTCAAATTTATTTTCAGCAAAAAAATCATTTAGAGGCTCAATATCTTCTAAATTTCCTTCAAAAACTTCGAAACCGGTCTGCCTCAACATTGAAGCTTTTTTACCGTTCCTTTCAAGTAACACGACCGAGGCTCCGCTTTTTTTTATTTCCCCGCTAACTATCGAACCGACAAAACCGGTTCCGCCTGCAATAAAAACTTTCATAAAATTTTATAGTTCTAATAACAGCATACATTCACGCTGAATAGAAGAACTACCCTTTTTGTTGTTTTACACGTAAAAACATTAATTATAATGAAAGAACAAGCATTTTTGTTTAAAACGTAAAAACATTTAATTATATAATTATAAATGTTGGATGAGCGAATTTTTACTAAAACTTAAACTTTACTTATATATATTATACCTTTATATATTATATCGTTATATCTTAAAGATTTATTTAAGATATATATATATAAAATGTATTTGTCTATTTAAGATATTTACTTAAGATATGTACTTAATATATTTATTTAAGATATTTATTTATTAAGTTAATATATACACTTATTAAGATATTTACTTATTAAGTTAAGATATATACTTATTAAGATATATCCTTATAATCAAAATAATGTATTGCTTCAATATATCTTACAGTCCTTGTTTTTGACCTCATAACGACGGAACTGGTTTTTGCTCCGCCGGGAAAGAAAACTACGCCGGGCAAATATTCTCCGGTTGTAACCCCTGTTGCGGCAAAAATAACATCGCCGGAAGCAAGCTCATCTATGCTGTATATTTTATCGAAATCCTCAATGCCCATTTTCTTAGCGCGTTGCTTTTCTTCTTCGTTTCTAAATGCAAGCCTTCCCTGCATATCGCCGCCTACGCATCTGAGCGCCGCTGCGCTGATAACCCCCTCTGGAGCTCCGCCTATTCCCATAAGCACATCAACGCCGGTATCTTCTTTTGCTGCTGCGATAGCGCCGGAAATATCGCCGTCTTGAATCAATTTTATTCTTGCGCCGGACTGTCTTACTTCGCTAATTAAATTTTGATGACGTTCTCTGTTGAGAATTACGACGGTAAGGTCTTCAACATATCTGTTGAGAGCCTCGGCAATTCTCTGCAGATTTTTAGTAGGACTGAGTGTTAAATCTATAGCCCCTTTTGCTTTTGGTCCGACGGCTATTTTATCCATATATGTGTCGGGCGCATGTAAAAAATGTCCATGGTCGGCTATAGCCATAACCGAGATACTGTTCTGTCCGCCCTGAGCGCAAATAGTAGTTCCTTCTAACGGGTCAACCGCTATATCTACGGCTTGTCCTTTACCTGTTCCGACCTTTTCGCCTATATATAGCATAGGCGCCTGATCCCTTTCTCCTTCACCGATAACAATTGTGCCCTCAATATCTATCCAGTCAAGTGAACTTCTCATTGAATCCACCGCAGCCTTATCGGCAGCTTTTTCGTCGCCTCTTCCAACATGCTTTGCAGATGCGATAGCGGCATGTTCCGTAACACGCACAAACTCAATTGTTAAGGTTTTATCATCCATTTTTAGCCTTCCTTATATTATATAATTAATATACTATTAATAAGCGCATTAATTAATTAATTGATATATAAACCGACATATTACTTTAGTTAATATAATAAAGTATAACAAGATATAATTTTTAAGAAATATCGGTTTAATGCTTGCAATATCATACAGATATCATACTTTCAATCCTTATGACAGGATTTAAATTTTACGCTGAACTCCTGTTTAATCTACTAATGTATAATTTTTAATAAATATCGGCTTAATCCTTTTAATATCATATCATACTTTTTCATACCATACTTTCAATCCTTATGACAGGATTTAAATTTTGCATTGGGCTCCGGTTTAATCTCCTTTTGATATAATATTTTCAATCCTGCGGCAAAGGACGCTCGGGAACTCCGTCATATTCATGCAGGTCAGACCGTAATCTTCTAAACGGTTTTTCCCTGAGCCATTCTTCAAACACCTGTCCGACTAAACCGGCAGACCTTGCTATAATAAACAATCCTTTTCCGAGTCGATAATCTAAACCCATGTCGGACATTATAGCGCCTATTGCTCCGTCAACATTGAGAGGCAATTTTTGTTCGGGCTTTTTATTTTTAAATTCTTCGGCAATTGCAACGGCAAGCTCAACATATGCGCCGCCAAAATTTAATGATTTTGCGACTGTAAGCAGTCTCGTAGTTCTGGGGTCAATTGAGTGCAGTTTGTGACCGTAACCTGCCAATCTTTTTTTATTCTTAAGCGCGTCATCGACTATTTTTTTAGCCGTTTCGCCGATATTAATATTTTTAACATCTTTACCTTTCAATTCATCTTGAAATAATTTGGCAGCTTTCTCTATCGCGCCGCCGTGCGCATCTCCAAGTGTAAGAATACCTCCGGCAACAGCCGCATTAAGAGAATTCCCGCCTGAAAATATAGTCCTGGCCGCAACGGCTGAAGGCGGAGCAATACCGGCATCGATGCTTGAAACTAATATGGCATCAAGCATTTTTGCTTCAGCCTGATTAGGCATTTCTCCTTTTAGAAGAAGAAAACATACATCGGCATATGATTTATTTCCAATTAAATTATCGAGATTGTACCCGCGAATTAGAATTTTGCCGTCTTGATTCGACGTTATAGCAGTGCGCCATTCTTTTGGTTTTTCATCAGACATATTAGATTTACTCCAGGATTTTGTAGAATTTTTTAATTTTAATAATTAATAATTATATATAATTCTTATAATTATATTAATATAATACTATTTCTTATATTTTGCAAACATAAAATAATTATTCAAATAATTATAAATAGTAAAACTTATAAATAGTAAAACAATGTCCAGATAAAAAATTAACATCTT
>JAKAQK010000025.1 GCA_021822625.1 bacterium
AATATAGATAAATTTTATTATATTATACCATTATGTATAAATCTATATGCAAATACAAAGTAAATAAATATAAAAACAATATATATAAATATAGTAATATGTTAATTAACTTTCTCAGTTTAATTATTTCATAAGAATTATATTTTGTCAAAGACAAATTTTAGTTAACATTGCGGAGTATGTTTTAAGGCTGCCTTTTAAGAGCTTTATCGCCTTCAATCCGATGCAAATATATGTCGTTTATGTCAATGATAGGCAGCAGCAAGCAGATATTTCTATTATTTTTTTTGAAAAGTTAACTTAAAGATAACTATTGACTTTTTAGGCTTAGAAAATATATATTATATAATTATTTTAAAATCAGTTTTCTATAAAATATAACCGTTGCCTATGCTATAAACCAGAAACTATTAACTTTAACTATTAACTTTAACTATTAACTTTAACTATTAACTATTTAACGATACACCATAAAATATAAAACATAAACTATAAAAAGTACAGTCTAAAAAACATAAACTATAAAAAATATAAACTATAAAAAGTACAGTCTAAAAAACATAAACTATAAAAAATATAAACTATAAAAAGTACAGTCTAAAAAACATAAACTATAAAAAACATAAACTATAAAAAGTACAATCTAAAAAACATAAACTATAAAAAATATAAACTATAAAAAGTACAATCTAAAAAACATAAACTATAAAAAATATAAACTATAAAAAGTACAGTCTAAAGTTTAAGTGTAACCTAAATTCTAACGGAACTCATTTTTACTCGGAGGAATAGTCTTATGGCATTAGTTCATCCTCATGGAAAAGAAAAGATTTTAAAACCGCTTCTTTTATCGGGCAGCGAACTTCAAGAATCAAAAGAAAGAGCTGGAAAACTGAATAAAATTGAAATAACCTCGCGTGAAACGTCAGACCTTATAATGATGGGCATCGGCGCTTTTACTCCGCTTGAAGGTTTTATGGGAAAAAAAGACTGGAAGAGCGTCTGCGATGATTTTACTATGCAGGATGGAACGTTTTGGCCTATACCTATTACTCTTTCAACATCCAAAGAAAAATCAGACGTTATAAAAATAGGGGACGAAGTTGCTTTAGTAGATACTGAAACATCTGAACTGATGGGCACTATAACCGTGTCGGAAAAATATTCTATAGACAAAGCATATGAATGTCAAAAAATATTTAAAACTACCGACTTAGAGCATCCGGGCGTACAAAAGGTTATGGCTCAGGGAGAAATAAATCTTGCAGGGAAAGTAAAAGTTTTTAGCGAAGGCATTTATCCGTCACAATTTAAAGACGTGTATAAAAGACCTGCCGAGACCAGAAAGATATTTGAAGAAAAAGGGTGGAGCACGGTTGCGGCGCTTCAACTGCGCAATCCTATGCATCGCTCGCATGAATATCTGGCAAAAATTGCCATAGAAGTATCTGACGGTGTTTTAATACATCAATTAATAGGAAAATTAAAGCCGGGAGATATTCCTGCAGAAGTGAGAGTTAAGGCGATTAATACTTTGATAGACAAATATTTTGTCGCTAATACCTGCATCCAGGCTGGTTATCCTATGGAAATGAGATATGCAGGACCAAGAGAAGCCCTGCTGCACGCCGTTTTCAGACAAAATTTCGGATGTTCGCAGCTGATAGTCGGCAGAGACCATGCGGGTGTCGGTGATTATTACGGACCTTTTGACGCCCATAAAATATTTGACGAAATACCAAAAAATGCTTTAGAGCTCAAACCGTTAAAAATAGACTGGACTTTTTATTGCCGCAAGTGCGACGGAATGGCGTCCAATAAAACCTGTCCACATCAGAAAGAAGACAGGCTTATCCTCAGCGGAACTATGCTCAGGAAACTTTTATCTGAAGGGAAAGATATACCCGATCATTTTTCAAGACCTGAAGTTTTAGCAATTTTAAAGGATTATTATTCTAATCTTTCGAAAGATGAAAATGTTGAAGTAAAATTGCATAGAGCAGCAAAAGGCGAGTTGAATTAATTAGTCGGGCATTGAAGTTATAAATAAGGCAAATAAGGGAACAATTAATTAATTAATTTTAAGTAAGTAAGTAAAGGAGGATTTGCGAAATGCCAAGTTTTGTTATTGCGGAAAAATGTGATGGCTGCAAAGGACGAGATAAGACTGCATGTCAGTATATCTGTCCAAATGATCTTATGGTACTCAATAAAGATATTATGAAAGCTTACAATCAGGAAGCCGAACAGTGCTGGGAATGCTACAATTGCGTAAAAATATGTCCTCAGTCGGCAATTGAAATCAGGGCTTATCAGGATTTTGCTCCGATGGGCTCATCCGTTATTCCGTTAAGAGGTTCAGATTCTATTATGTGGACTATAAAATATCGCAACGGCAATTTAAAACGCTTTAAATTTCCTATAAGGACAACGCCTGAAGGCGGGATTGACCCTTATCAGGGGATAGCCGACGCCGATATAAAAGATCTGGATTCCGATCTTTTATGCGATGAAACCGGTATAACGTTATCCGTTCCTAAGAAATAAAATAATTACTTGACAGGCTTGATAGATTAGACTAAGGTCTGCAACTTAAACTAAAGAAATAATTACTTGACAGACTAGACTATAAGTCTGTACAACTTGAACTAAAGAAATAATTACTTGACAGACTAGACTATAAGTCTGTACAACTTGAACTAAAGAAATAATTACTTTACAGACTAGACTATAAGTCTGTACAACTTGAACTAACTTAAACTTTATAATAAATACCTAAAATATAAATTAAGGGGATTTGCTATGGCAGAACAGAAAGGTTCTTTGACAAGCTCTGAGGTATTAAGCAATTTTACCATTGAAGAAGTAACTACCGACCTGCTCATTGTCGGCGGAGGTATGGCGGGATGCGGCGCCGCTTTCGAGATTAAAAAATGGGCTCCTAAAGATATGAAAATAACTATGGTCGAAAAAGCGGCTATCGATAGAAGCGGAGCAGTAGCTCAAGGTTTATCGGCAATAAATACTTATCTCGGCGATAATCAGCCTGAAGATTACGTTAAAATGGTCTCAAACGACCTTATGGGTATAACAAGGGAAGACCTTATATATGATGTAGGCAGGCATGTCGACAGTTCGGTGCGTCTTTTTGAAAAATTAGGGCTTCCGATTATGAAGGAAGATGAGGAAGATACAAGAACGCTGGCTGAAGGCGCTAAACCATTGAGAGCCGGAAAATGGCAGATAATGATTCACGGAGAATCATTTAAAGTTTTAGTCGCAGAGGCGGCAAGAAAGGCTCTTGGCGATGAAAATATTTATGAAAGAGTCTTTATTATAAGACTTCTGATGGATGAGAATGAGCCGAACAGAGTTGCGGGAGCCATAGGTTTTAGCTTAAGAGAAGCAAAGATATATATCTATAAGGCAAAAGCCGTAATGATGGCATGCGGCGGAGCAGTCAACGTGTTTAGACCCCGTTCGCAGGCGGAAGGCATGGGAAGGACATGGTATGCATTATGGAATGCAGGTTCTACTTATGCTATGGGTTTTGAAGCAGGCGCTGAAATGACGACTATGGAAAACAGATTTGTACCAAACAGATTTAAAGACGGTTACGGTCCGGTCGGCGCATGGTTTACGCTCTTTAAATCCAGGGTTAAAAACGCATACGGCGATGATTATATGCAGAAATGGGGAGAAATGCTGAAAGACTATGCACCATACGGATTATCTCAGGTTCCTGCCACATGTTTGTGGAATCACGTTATGTTAAAAGACTGGCATGAAGGTAACGGTCCGTTTTTTATGGATACAAGCGGAGCGATAAAAAAATTATACGAAACATTGCCTGAAAAAAGACAAAAGTCATTGGAAAGCGACGCATGGGAAGATTTTCTTGATATGACGATTGCTCAGGCAGGTCTATGGGCGGCTATGGATATAGACCCGAAAGATGCAAACTCGGAGGTTATGCCCACGGAGCCTTACCTTTTAGGGTCTCATGCAGGCGCCTGCGGTATGTGGGTAAGCGGTCCTAAAGATATATCGCCTCAAGAATGGCATTGGGGTTACAATAGAATGACGACCGTAAACGGTTTATTTACGGCGGGAGACGGTGTCGGCGCTTCAGGGCATAAATTTTCTTCAGGTTCATTTACTGAAGGGCGGTTAGCCGGAAAATCGGCAGTAAAATTCATATTAGACGACCCGGGATTTAAACCTACGGTTTATGCCGACGGACAGGCTCTTGCGGAAGAAATATACAGACCTATGATTCAGTTTGAAACATTTAAAAATTATTCTACAGACCCGAGCGTAAATCCTAATTATATAAGTCCGAGATTATATCTTTACAGACTTAATAAAATTATGGACGAATATGTTGCGGGAACGTCAAATTTCTACAGAACAAACGCAAAGTCGCTAGAAAGAGGCTTGGAACTTTTAAATAAACTTAAAGAAGATTCTAAAAAATTGGCGGCAGGCAATCTTCACGAGCTTATGCGCGCATGGGAAAACTATCACAGGTCGGTTGTAGGCGAACTGCATTTGAGACATATTTTATTCAGAGAAGAAACAAGATACCCAGGTTTCTATTATAGAATGGACCATCAGAAATTAGATGAAGTGAACTGGAAGGTTTTTGTAAATTCAAAGATCAATAAATCAACCGGCGAGGTTGAAGTATTTAAAAAACCGTGGGTAGAAATAGTTCCTAAAAATTAACCTTTAAAAATAATAGGTTAGATTAAAGATTAAAAGTTTAAATTATTAAACAGATAGAAATAACAGCTTAGATTAAAAGTTTAAATTATTAAATAGATAAAAATAACAGCTTAGATTAAAAGTTTAAATTGTTAAATAGATAAAAATAACAGCTTAGATTAAAAAGTTAAATTATTAAACAGATTTATCAGAAATGATTATTAAAAGATAATTCTGAAAAATTTTGAGTGTTTGACATATGTCGTATTTTGTATTTAACATAAATATTTAATTTAAATCTGTATGATGCCTAATAGTTATTAATTAGTAATTAATAGTTAGTAATTAGTAGTTAACAATTAATAATTGATAATTATAATAATTGATAATTTTAATTTGTTACTTTGCATCGTATTTGATTTGATTGACAATCGGTGAACAAATTGAACGAAAGACCTGTTCTTATTATCGGCGGAGGTTTCAGCGGCATATCTGCGGCTCTTGAAATAACTGAGGCATCGTCAAAATCGGTTATTATCGTGGAAAAAAATCCGTACATCGGAGGCAGAGTTTTGCAGATGTATAAATATTTTCCCAAATTGTGTCCGTCATTTTGCGGTTTTGAAATTAATTTGAGAAGAATTAAGTCAGCCGACGAAGGCAGAATTAAATTTCTTGTTTCCTCAGAAATTGAGGAAGTTATTAAAATTCAGAAAAATTCAGGTAAAGTTGCAATTCAAAACGGTGATGCGTCAGCAGGAGAAAAGGTTTCATCTTTGCCGGCTGACGCATCTGCAGGAAATATAAGAAGCGCCGATGCAGGCGTTAATAGTAATAATTACGGTAATACCGGCGATGGCACTAACGTTAACGATTATGTTAACGGCTATAAAGTTAAAATAAAACAAAAACCGCAGTATATTAACGACAACTGCACTATTTGCGGCGAATGTGCAAAGGTGTGTCCTGAAAATAGATTAAATGATTTTAATTATAATATGGACACTCAGAAAGCTATTTATATAACAAATATATCGGCTTATCCGTCAAAATTTAATATTGATGCGGAAGTTTGCAAATTCGACTCATGTAAAAAATGCGAAGCCGCCTGCAAATATAGTGCGATAAATCTCAACGCAAAAGAAGAAATATTCAACATAGAAGTAGAATCTATTGTTGTAGCTTCAGGATGGAAACCGTACGATGCAGAAAAAATTACAAATCTCGGCTTCGGTAAATATAAAAACGTGATTACAAATGTTATGATGGAAAGACTTGCGGCGGATAATGGTCCTACAGGCGGAAAAATTATTAGGCCGTCTGACGGCAAAGAAGCTAAGAATGTTGCATTTGTGCAATGCGCAGGTTCCAGGAATGAAAATCATCTTCCGTATTGTTCTGCGATATGCTGCTTAGCCTCTTTGAAGCAGTCAATCTATCTCAGAGAAAAGAATCCGGAATCCAGTTCCACGATTTTTTATATTGATATAAGAACGCCCGGAAGGTATGAAAAGTTTTATAATAGGGCGTCATCTGACGAAAAAACTAAATTTGTTAAAGGAATTGTAGCAAATATATTTGAAGATGAACTTTCCGGAGACCTTTTTCTTGAAGCGGAAGATATACTTTCAGGCAAAAAAATAAAATTCAGAGCTGATATGGTAGTTCTTGCGGCAGGAATGGTCCCGAACCGACCCGCCATAAAAACAGGCGACATTAAAATCGGCTATGACGCGAACGGCTTTCTATTTAACCAGAATGACAATTTGGGAATTTTTTCGGCAGGCGTCGCAAAAAACCCCGCCGATGTTTACAGTTCAGTTCAGGCTTCAACAGGAGCCGCTCTTTCCGTTTTACAGTTTTCCGCTAATAAAAGAGGTTAAATAAAATATGGACAATAAGCTTGGAGTTTATATATGCTCGGGATGCGATATAGGTAAATGCCTGAATGTAGAAGAACTCGAAAATATTGCAAAAAGCGAATATAAACCAGAAATTTGCAAAACGAATGATTTTCTTTGCTCTAAGGAAGGTTTAAATATTATTAAAGAAGATATTAAATCTTCCGGATTGGATAAAATAGTTATAGCTGCGTGCTCAATGAGGTCAAAACAGGACGTATTCAGTTTTGACCTGTCAACAATATTTACGGAAAGGGTTAATTTAAGGGAGCATGTGATATGGGTGAGCGAACCAAACAGCAAAGGCGCTCAGATGCTTGCCGAAGATTATTTAAGAATGGGTATCGCAAGAGCAAAAAAAGCGGAAATCACAGTTCCTCTGGCGGCGCAATTAAATAAGACTATCTTAGTTATAGGCGGAGGCGTTACGGGTTTAACCGCCTCTCTAAATTCTGCAAAAGCGGGGTACGATGTAATATTAATAGAGAAAAAAGAGCATCTCGGAGGTTTCCCTTATTTAAAGTATAAAAAATGGGAGACAAGCCCGCCTTTCGAAAATAATCTGCTTATTAAAAATGACCTTGGCAAACTTATTGAGAATGTTGAAAGCTCTAAAAAAATTAAAATATATAAAAATTCTGAAATTAATGAAATATCAGGCGCTCCCGGAAAGTTTGAAATAAAAATAAAAGTAAAAACGGGTAAAAATTCCAGTTTGAGTTCCGGTTCAGATTTTGATTCCGATAAAGATAAAGATAAAGATAAAGATAAAGACATAAAAGATAACTTAGATATAAATAAATCAAATAAATCTATTTATAAAGACGCTCAAAATAGTAAAAATATAAACGAAGAAACCGTTATTGAAAAAGCCGGCGCAATTATTGTAGCAACCGGCTGGAAGCCTTATGATGCGCATAATCTGTCATATTTAGGATACGGTTTGACTCCTGATATTCTGACGAATGTCGAACTTGAAGAATTTTATTCCGAACTGTATTTAAAAAGCGGCAATGAAGATTTTGCCGTTAAAAGAAAATCCGACGGCAAAGATGTTAAATCCGTTGCACTTATTTTGTGTGCCGGTTCAAGGGATGAAAATTATCTGCCTTACTGTTCTACCGTCTGCTGTATGACTTCTTTGAAAGAGGCAAATTTATTCAGAAAGAATAATCCGGATGCTAAAGTATATATAATATACCGTGATATAAGAACGCCCGGCGAATATGAAAATTATTATAAAAGTATGCAGAATGACGACGGAATATTTATGGTTAAAGGAACTATGTCCGATGTCGCATATGACGGAAAAAATAATACTATAAAGTTAAAAGTTAATAATACGCTTTTTGGAGGCAGTCTCGATTTAAACGTGGATATGCTCATACTTGCTTCAGGTATGGTTCCAAATTCAGGCAATTTTACGGCGAATAGCGAAGTAATTTCTCCAGATGTTGATTTTGTCGATATGCAGCAAATACAGGAACAAGAAGGCTGCAAAAAATGCGCCGAACAAAGCGAAGCTAGCGTTCAGAACCAAAATAGCGGCAAGAGCCAGAGCCAAATTCAATTTGGCAACAAGATTCAAATCAACGGTGTAAACAGCGCCGCTGCGGTTTCGTCAGCTAACGGCAATAACAGCGCTGCTCTTAGCAGTAATGATAACAACGGCGCTCATAAAATCTCTGACGGCGGAACAAATCAGAAAAATTCGTCGATATCCGTAAAAACATCAAAAATTACCATTCCCGGTATGAATGCTGTTAATGCAGAAAATAAAAATGCAAATCCAAGTAATGCAGACGCAGATATAAATGCCAATGCAGATATAAATGCCAATAAAAACACAACTTCCTCAACGACTAAAAGCAGTATAAATATTCAACGGAGCAGTATAAACATAAATCCCGTTGCAGGAAATAATAGCAATAATAGCAATAGTAGCAATAATAGCGGCAATAGCAATAATAACAGTAATAGCAATAATAACAGCAGTAGCAGTAATAATACTAGCGATAATAATGCCAATAAAAATACAACTTCCTCAACGACTAAAAGCAGTATCAATATTCAACGGAGCAGTATAAACATAAATCCCGTTGCAGGAAATAATAGCAATAGTATCGGCAATAGCAATAATAGCGGCGGCAGCGCGGCTAATAATATAAATAACGGTGATAACGCAACGAACTCGGTTAATGAAGCCGGTAATAATAAAACTAATAATAATAAAACCGGCGGTTCCAACCCTGCAGTTATTAGAAGCAGTTTTAGTATCAATATTAATAATAAAGACGGAAACAAAGATTTAAATAACAGAGACAATACTGCAGATACGCCAAAGGTTTCAAATCTCGGCAATAGCAGTATAAATAGCAGTATAAATAGCAGTATAAATGTAACTGCCGTTTCCGGCGCTGCTGCATCTATAAACGTACACGCTGCAGATGCAGCGTCTAAAACAGCATCAGAAAGAGAAAGCGCCGCACATCCTGCACAACCGCCAGTATCATCGCATGATTCCGATATAGCGGCTTCATGCTGTATGACTATGCCGTCCGGTTCTGCTTCCACCTCAAAAAGCAACGGCAAGGGCGGTCTTCTTAATTTAACATATAGACAGGGCAAGGAAATGCCTGACCTTATATATGGTTTTCCGGATTCTAATTTTATTTGTTTCCCTTATGAATCAAGAAGAACCGGTATATATCCGGCAGGTTCCGTCAGAGCGCCTATGGACACTATTTTTTCCGTTGACGATGCAAAGGGAGCAGTTCTTAAAGCAATACAGTGCATTGAGCAGACTTCTAAGGGCAAAGCCGTACATCCAAGGTCAAATGATACTACTTATCCATTTTTTGACCTGCAAAGATGTACGCAATGCAAAAGATGCACAGAGGAATGTCCTTTCGGAGCTATCGATGAAGATGAAAAAGGCACGCCTAAACCAAATCCGGAAAGATGCAGAAGATGCGGAGTCTGCATGGGAGCGTGTCCCGTTAAAATTATCTCTTTTAAGAATTATTCGGTAGATATAATAGGTTCCATGCTTAAAAGTATAAATGTTCCGGGCGAAGCTGAAAAAATCGATGATTTTAGGATATTAGTCTTCGCTTGTGAAAATGATGCATATCCTGCACTTGATATTGCAGGAATGAATAAAATACAGCTTCCTTCAAATATAAGGGTTATTCCGGTAAGATGCCTCGGCTCTATAAATAATGTATGGTATGCCGACGCTCTTTCAAGAGGAATAGACGGAATACTACTTTTAGGCTGCAAATTTGGGGATGATTATCAGTGCCATTTTATTAAAGGTTCAGAATTAGCATCTTATAGAATGGAAAATCTTAAAGAAACTTTGACAAGATTAGTGTTGGAATCTGAAAGAATAAAACAGGTTCAGTTAGAATTTTCAGATTACCGGAAATTACCTGATATATTAAATGAGTTTGCAGACAAAATAAAATCTTTAGGTCCGAATCCCTATAAGGAATTTTGATTTATTTATTTTTTTATTTATTTCAGCAAATTTTTTGAACAAACAGCTTTGAAGAAATATTTTATACAATATTATTTAGTTAGTTAGTTAGTTAGATAATAGCTATTTAATTTTTTATTTATTTAGTTTTTTATTTAGTTAATTATTTAAAATTAATTATTATTTATCGTTTATAATAATTATTTATAGCGCAATAAAGTTTAAGTTTCGGGAGATAAAAATATATGTCCAGCAATTCAATAAACGGCAAAGGTATTAATATCAACGGCAACGATAACGATATTAATAATTTTAATCTTGTTAAAAATATCAAGGATATCGGAGACAGTCCTTTTAAAAAATGTTTTCAATGCGGCACGTGTTCAGCGATATGCCCTTTGTCGTCCGATAATAAACCTTTTCCGCGAAAAGAAATGATATGGTCGCAGTGGGGTTTAAAAAATGAATTAGAAAGCGACCTTGACCCATGGCTATGTTATTATTGCGGAAAATGCTCCGAGTTCTGCCCTAGAAAAGCTGACCCTGGACAACTTATGATGTCGCTTAGACGCTGGTTGACTACCGTTTACGACTGGACGGGAATTTCCAGACTGCTTTACAAATCCAAAGTTGCAGAATATATTGCGTTGTTAATCGTGGCAGTGGTTGTATTTATAGAATGGGCGGCACTTTTCGGATTAACTCCCCCAGCCGGCTCCGCCAATGCAAATATCGGCGGCAATGCTGCTGTTATGGGCAGTGCAGGCGGCGTAAATAAAATACTGACTATTAATCAAATGGTGCCGGCATATAAGATAGATTATTTTTTCGATTATCCTATGATTGTTATACTTTCGGCGCTGCTTATTTCGTTTATTTTTAATATGTTTAAAAAAACTGTTTTAAGCGATAAAAGTATCAAGATTCCTTTTAAACTTTATTTTACTGAATTGTGGACGCTGCTTTTTAATTTTTTTACGCAGATTAGATTCTCAAAATGTGAAGACGAAGAAACGCAAAAGGAGACTTTTTTTAAAAAACTCTCCGAAGGAAAATATAATTTTTGGTTTACCCACGTGTTCCTTATGACAAGCTATGTTGCTTTATTTATAGGAATAGTAGTTTTCTTGAAGTGGTTTCAGACTGACGATAAATACGTATTGTTCCATACTATTTTATTTGATTATTATGCAAGTATAGGGCTTATTTTCGGGACCATTTATTTTGCATATAAAAGATTTACAAAGAAAATCGAAAGAAGCAAATTTTCTCATCATACGGATTGGGCGTTTATTGTTCTGCTTTTTATGACCGCTTTTACGGGAATTCTGCTTAGGGCTTTTGTTGTCTATAAAGACCCGTCGTCATGGGTTTTTTACTTATATTTAATTCATTTAATGATAGTAATTCCTATGCTCGTCATTGAAGTGCCGTTTTCTAAATGGTCGCATCTTGCTTATAGACCTATTGCAATTTATTTTTCAGCATTAAAAGAAAAAGCCGTAAAACTTAATGAAGCCGAAGCCGGCACGGGCGTTGCGGATAGCGCTGCAGCAGCTGCCGATGATAATTTATAATTTTTTTGTCTTTATCGTGGTATAATTAAATTAAGATTGATTAATGTGTTTGCTAATTATTTATATAAATTAAGTTGTTATACAACTGATTTTTCAACATAAAATAAAAATAATTTAACTTATTATATTATTATATTATTATATTAGCAGATTTTATTTCATTTTATTTTAGCTTAATTTAACTAACTTTTCCTAAAACTCTTCGACCGTAAGGCGGGGGATAGTTCACTTTGTTTATGAATCTTCATTAGTTGTTGCTGCCAATATAACTTAAATAAAAAAAGGCGCTCATCATGATTCTATTCGATTATTCCATTCTGTTTGGACTGATAGCCGGTATCATCGCAGTAATTTACAGCGTTATAATAACTTTCTGGGCATTAAAACATTCCGATGGAAATTCTAAAATGCGGGAAATTGCCGCCGCTATTCAGGAAGGCGCAAAAGCTTTTCTTAATAGGCAGTATAGGACGGTTGCGATAGTCGGTTTTATTATTTTTCTTCTAATTTTAATCGGAGGCATATGGGTTCCGCAATTTGGAATGCTTACTGCGGCAGGTTTTGTATTCGGCGCCGTTCTTTCCGCCTCTGCAGGGTATTTTGGTATGTATAACGCGGTTAGAGCTAATGTAAGGACTGCCGAGATTGCAAAAAATGGAACTAAATCGGCGCTGCAGTTCGCCTTTAAAACAGGTTCGGTAACCGGGCTTATGGTTCTGGGTCTTGGCGTTCTCGGTATTTCTATTTTTCTTGATTTATCGTTCTATATAACCGGCACTGTCGGCGGCGCATTAGATTCAATGATAGGGTTTGCATTCGGCTGCAGTCTTATAAGCGTATTTGCAAGACTTGGCGGCGGGATTTATACCAAAGCGGCGGATGTAGGAGCCGACCTCGTAGGCAAGATTGAAGAAGGTATTCCTGAAGACGATCCAAGAAATCCGGCAGTTATAGCCGATCAGGTAGGCGATAACGTCGGGGATTGTGCGGGAATGGCTGCGGATGTTTTTGAAACGTTTGCAGTGACTATAATTGCTTCAATGCTTTTAGCGTATTCTATTTTTAGATATTATGATTTTAATATTCTCATAAGAACTATGATGTATCCTTTGATGTTAGGCGCCATAGCGGTCGTTACGTCTATAGCGGGAATTTTTTTCGTAGGAGCATCGTCTAAGGAAAAAATAATGAAAGGTTTATATAAAGGAATGTTTGCAACAGGTCTAATTTCAGCGGTTTTATATTATTTTTTTACAATGTATTTTATGAAAGGAGTAGGCGATTTTCCGACTATAAATTATTATTACGCAGCTTTGGTAGGTTTATTTCTTACCGGTTTTATTATAATTATAACTGATTATTTTACATCGACGCATTTTTCTCCGGTTAAATCTATTTCAAAAGCTTCGACTACCGGACACGCTACAAATATAATAGCTGGACTGGCGGTAGGACAAATGTCGACGGCTCTGCCCGTTTTATTTATTGCAGCCTCTATTATTTTGTCTTATCGATTTGCAGGGTTTTACGGTATTGCGATTGCTGCTTCCAGTATGCTTTCCATGGCAGGCATTATTATTTCCGTAGATTCGTTCGGACCTATAACGGATAATGCCGGAGGAATTGCCGAGATGAGCAATCTTTCAGGTGAAGTCAGAGAAACTACCGATGCGCTGGATGCTGTCGGCAATACCACTAAAGCCGTCACAAAAGGCTATGCAATCGGTTCTGCCGCACTTGCCGCAATCGTGCTGTTTGCAGAATATGCAAGGCTGATTGAAAAAGGTTCCGTTCATTATATTTTTCTGATTTCTCAGCCTTCCGTTCTAGCAGGATTGTTTATAGGGGCTATGTTTCCTTTTTTATTTGCTTCGCTGGCAATGAAAGCCGTAGGAAAATCCGCAGGGGAGATAGTAGTCGAGGTAAGGAGACAATTTAAAGAAATACCAGGTATAATGGAAGGGACGGCTAAACCTGATTACGGCAAATCCGTTGATATAGTGACGAAATCTGCTTTAAAAGAGATGATATTGCCGGCGCTTATACCTATAGCAGGTCCAGTTATTTTCGGTTTAACCCTTGGACCTCTTGTTCTTGGAGGAATTTTACTCGGTACTATACTTTCCGGTCTTTTCCTTGCTATTTCAATGACTAGCGGAGGCGCTGCATGGGATAACGCAAAAAAACTTATAGAAAGCGGAGCGTACGGCGGCAAGGGCAGTTTTGCGCATCAGGCGGCTATTACCGGCGATACTGTAGGCGATCCTTACAAAGACACTGCCGGTCCGGCAATTAATCCTATGATAAAGGTCGTCAATATTTTTACAATATTAATAGTTCCTATCGTGTTAATTTTATGGAAATAATTTAAAGGTGTCTGTCCCCTTTAATTTAACGCGGCAGCTGTTTTAATTTAAAGGTGTCCCCTTTAATTCAATTTTTTTAAATTTCTAAAACGTTCTGACGAGAAAACATAAAGGTGTCTGTCCCCTTTAAATTTTAATTATTTTTTCTTAATTAAACTGCAGCTGTTGCCATTTTTTAAATTTTAAAACGTTCTGACGAGCATAAAATTGACGGTATTTTGCACGCTGTTTCCGTCTCCGTAAATTCTATGATTCGCTAACTGGTTTTCAAATTCTAGTCTAAACTGAGTATTTTTAAAAAAGCTGCAAGACGGTTTAAAACCGAAAGTCAGCGTTGAATCAAAATAATTAAATGCCTCGCCCGGAATGCTGTTTTCTTCCCACATTCCCTGCGGATCCCACACCCTGACTTCTCTTATAGTTTGAGAAAATCTGCCTATATTATTTAATAAGTTATAATGATGAATATAAAAGGCTAATCCTGAAAAACGCGATTTGTCATACGTTGCATCCGATGTTGAAATTAAATAATCTGGATATACCGAAGATGTAGTTTCCCCTAAGTAATTAAATTTGTTAACGTTAATGCCGTTATTTTCTATAATTGATTTATTAATTCCTCCGTTTAATCCGGTTTCGTAATCGAGCACAAAAGTCCAGAAATGAAACGGTTTATATTTGCCGTCCATAAAATTATAGAAAAATTTATTTAAATTATCCTGTATTAAATTGTTATTGTATATTACAAAATTCTCCGCTCCGTAAACAATTCCTTCGTGAAATTTTAAATCGTCAAATGGCTTATAGGATGCTATGAACTCAAATGTCGGATATCTATCTATCGGCACCATAGCATTGTCGGTCATAGCTGTTCCGAAGACCATTTTTAATTTTTTCGGTATAACGGGATAGCTTAAAAAAATTCCGGTCAGCTCTCCAGGTTCTATGGCAGTGATAGGTGAATATGTATTTTCCCATAATCTGGATAAATTATAGGATTCAAAACCTATGAGGTAATTTTTTTCGCCTATATCTATTTTTAAACCGTTCCCAATAGGTAAACCCAAAGATATAAATAAATTTCTGAAACCGTAAAGCGGTCTGTTATAAAGAGACGCAGTGAAATAAGAATAATTGCCCATATAAGGTCCTACGTCCTGTATGTTTTCTCCGGTATCAAATGTAACCTTAAAACCAAGTCCTAAAACATGCCTGCCGTCAGAAAACGCATTTTTGGAAACGGTCAAATCTAATTCGTTAATAGTAAAACCGTTAACCTTATAATTATCGATATAATTTCCGTTATAATTGCCTTGCGGAAACTCTGAATTTGCGACGGGGTTTGCAAAATTATAAGTATAGGAAGCGGCAAATGTGCCGAAAAATCTAATCTGCGATAAAAAAGAGCTGTTTTTAAAGTTGATATTGTCCGTTTTTTTGTTTTTGCCAAGGTTAGGAGTTCCGAGATTAAACAATTGCGGGTTGTTATGAGCCCTGCAGTTGATGCAAGTTTTTCTATCGACGCTATATTTTTTTATATCCGATGTATTTGAAAGCAGATTATTAAAGCCGCTAATGGACACGGTATTTTTATTAATATAAGAACTTTTCCCGATATTATTACTGCCTGCGCCGGCCGATATGCTGTTGCCGGCCGATATATTGTTTAAGGCGCTTGAATTTTCAACAAAGATGCACGCTGTTATAAGTTGAATACAGATAGTAAAATTCAAAACCTTTAATATAAAAATTAATTTTTTCATGAAAAATCATAGCTCGGACACCCCGTATTTATACGGGAGAGGAGAACTATCCTCCTTGTTTTAAAAGTTTTGAGGAGAATTTAAAGGTTCTGTCCCCTTTAATTATAATAATAAATTAAAAAGCGTCTGTTCCCTAATTTAATACAATCATAATAAATTAAATAATTTAAAGGTGTCTGTCCCCTTTATTTACCTTTATTTAAAAGGTGTCTGTCCACTTTATTTAATTTAAATATTTAATTTAAAGGTGTCTGTCCCCTTTAATTTTTCCAATTTTCTAATGGATTCTGGAAAATCCGATAATAACAAGAACAACCATAACTACTATGTAAATTCGTAAAAACCAGAAGGCAAATTTAACCCAACCTTTTATTTCGGCTCTTTTAAGGGGAATTTTGTTATAATCAATCAGTCCTTCCTCCTGTATGAAGTTGTCCCAGTCGTCTTCTAAATTGGTTCCGTTTTGTGACTCAGCGCCGTTTAATTTTTTTATCATTTTGTCTTCGCGTCTATTTTTTATTTTTTTAATATCTAATGCCATTTTAAGTTTCTCCATTTATAATTTATCTATAATTTAATTTATCTATAATTTATATTTATTAAAACAACTTCTGCATTTTTAAAGTCTCCTAACCATCATAGCATAGCGGGCTTTTATAAGCCCCGCCTTTAGACGCGGGGTCTATGAGTTTTTATCCGAAAATATGCGGAAATACCACGGTTATTCCGTATAATCCGTTCATTATTATTAAAAATCCGACTATTATAAAAGCCGAAATGTTTTGCCATTTTTTATTTGTATGATTCCCCATAATTTCTTTATCGTTAAGCAGCAGCAGTAAAAACAGCATTGCAGCCGGCATAAATATGGACGCTACTACCTGAACTGTTAAGTTCAAAAAACCTAATGGAATATTAGGTATCAAAACCACGCTGCCGGCAATTAAAACACTTATTAACCCTGGTAAATAAAAATACCATCCCTGAAGCGGAGGAAGATTTATACTTTTAGGCCAGCCCATCGCTTCTCCGGCAGCCCATGAAGTGCTTGCGGATATTGCAATCGTCGCAATTAAACCTGCTTCTATTAATCCCAGCGCAAATAATTTCATCGGGATTATCCCCATTTTTATGGAAATTACATGCAATATTTGGTCAATACTCATATTAGAACTGCCCTGAACTCCATGTACTACCGAACCGGTTATAATAACTATTGCAATGGCTACCACAACCATGAAAAAAGAACCCACGAATGTATCTATCTGTCCATCTCGTATATCTTTTACGGTTAATCCTTTATCTACAACAGAAGATTGTTGAAAAAACAGCATCCATGGCGCTATGGTAGTACCTAAATTTGCAAGGACTACGTAAATGAACAATGAGCTGACGCCGCCGCTTATATGCCATGTTTTAAAACTATCGGCAACCGCATTCCAGTGAAGATGCGGCACAAAAAATACCAATGGAACAAAAATCAAATTTAATGCGGCAATACTAAGACTAATCCACTCCCATGTATAATATCTCAAAAATAGCTGTATTGAAAAAACTACAATTAAAGCGACAATAGAAGAAACAATCGGAGAAACGCCAAAAAATTGCATTCCTAAAGTTATCCCGATAAATTCCGTGATTAAAGTTAAAATATTTGCAATAACCAAGTCGGCTAATGAAAACGCGCCCCAAAATTTTCCGTATCTTTTCCATATCATTTCGGCATGACCCCTGTGAGTGACTGCTCCCAGTCTGACGGTCATTTCCTGAACTATATATGCAACCGGAAGCATTAATACCATAAAAGGAATAAAAAATCCGAGACCGAAAATCGACCCTGTCTGAGCATAAGTAATTACACCTCCGGCGTCATTGTCCGCTATCATTACAAGGATACCTGGACCAATAAGAGAAAGAAGCAGACACAGTCTCGAGAAATATCCGTATTTTTGTCTCATAATATGGATCTTTAATCTGTCGACTGCCCTTAATTTAATATCGACTGGAAGTTCGTCTAATTTATTTTTCATGTTTTTCATGTCTTTCATATTGGAAATCCCCCATAATTTGCAATTATACGATTATAAATTAAGATAGCATATAGATGATAACGCAGATGTTAATGCGCCATAGCTTAGATAAATAGATAGATAGATAGACGTATAAATAAATGTGCCGATATATACTTGATATATATACTTGATGTATATAATAAAAAGGATTAATCGCCTACTGTCGGAACGATTATATTTTTAGTTTCTTAGTCTATTAGTCTCTTAGTCTATTAATTTATTAACTTATTAATATTTATTAATTTATTGCCTGTTGTTTAATTTTAATTATTAAAATTATTAGCACAGATTATTAAAATAAATTATAAAGGCAAAATAGGAAAGCAGTGAACGACGAGTAAAACAATACCGAAGATTTACTTTTTTTAACCATATAAAGTTTTAGGCTTTTAAACATATAAAGATATAAAAAATGAATTAATAAGGAAATAAAGATATAACTAACTTAGACAGATTATGAAATAGATGATTCAAAATCTTTTTATTCTTTATTTCCGTCTTTATATTTATATATGTGTGTCTATAACTGCCTTGTATCCTAACATTTTTTACTTTATTGATAAAAAAAAGAAAACAAGCGGTAAAATTTATCTGTTAATTTTTAATATCGACATCCGTATTCGCAATATGTAGCAAATACAATAAATATCGTTAAAAATCAATTGAGATAAATTAAGTTAGAGGAAATCTGAGGAAAATAACTGAATTGATTATTAATTTATATTTAATTTATTATTTGTATTTGCTTATATGCGCTGCCTTAGTTTTAATTTTAATAATCATTTTAAAACAATGACCGCTGCTACTGCCACCAGGTTCACTTTGCATAAAGCCTCCATAATAAACAATAATTAAATTAGTTTTTATATTATATGATTATCCTGAGTTAAATTAAGTTACTTATGCTTAACAACTAACTCTATTAATAATATAATTTATAATATAAAAATATGCGCTAGCTATCTAGATAGATGGATGCGCCGCATAAAAAATGCTTTCTTTACTAACATTAAGATATGTTATAACTTTATTTTGTTAAATTATCCTATTATTAAAAATTTATGTCAAGTAAAAATTTTATAAATTTTTATAGCAATAGAAGAGCAATAGAAGAGCAATAGAATAACAATAAAATAATAATAAAATAGCAATAGAATAACAATAGAATAACAATAGAATAACAATAAAATAGCAATAAAATAGCAATAGAATACCAATAGAATAGCAATAGAATAGCAATAGAATAGCAATAGAATACCAATAGAATAACAATAAAATAATAAGTCGCTATTGATATTTATTTAAACATATACTATCATAATCTATATAATATAATAAAATAATAATGTCAATTTCACTATGAGCCCTTCAATAGCTATAGGGATTATCGGAATAGTTATTCTTCTCGGTTTTGCTGGAGAGATGTTTTTCTCCTTTACTAAAATCCCGTCTATTTTATTTTTAATGCTGGCAGGTCTTATTTTAGGTCCTATTTACCATATTTTCAATCAGCAGCTTTTTATAGATTTTGCGCCGTATTTAAGCACTTTGGTTCTTATTCTCATAATGTTTTCCGGCGGGCTTGAACTCAATTTTGTAACTGTTTTCAAAAGCTCCATATATTCGATGCTCCTGATTTTAATCGGTCTTTTTCTTTCAATAGTGCTTGTAGGCAGTTTTTTTTATATTATGGGAGGCGGAGACGTAATGCAGTCGCTAATGTTGGGCACTATCGTCTCATGCTCCAGTTCTACCGTTATAATGCCTCTTTTGTCTAATATAAACGCAAGCGCTAAAAATAAAACGGTGATAGCAATTGAATCTACGTTTAATGACGCATTTGCAATAATAATATTAATAGTTTTAATAAATTTTGCAAAAAATTCATCTGTAGCCGTAAACTATTTATCCACTGCAGGAAGTCTTCTTTATTCTTTCGGAATTTCATCGGCCATAGCAATTGCATTTGGAATTATATGGTTTATTTTATTAAAATATATTTCAAAAACAAAATATGCCTATTCCATTACATTCGGAGGCATGCTTATACTGTATCTTATAATCCATTTAGTTAAAGGCAACGGGGCAATAGCTATATTAGTTTTCGGAATAGTAATGGGGAATGAAGAACTGCTGACCAAATTGAAAATTAATTTTTACAAGATGAGTTTAAAAGATTCTTCTATAAAGCAGTTTAATTATGAATTCTCGTTTTTAATAAGGACGCTTTTTTTCGTATTTTTAGGCGTCGTAGTAGAATTATCTCACATAGGTTGGGAATTTGCCGACAGACTTTTTATAATTATAATAATGATAGTAGTGGGGAGATATATAAGCGCTTCTTTGACATTTTACTTAGAAAATTTAAAAAAGAAGAAAGAAGATACGCTTCCGAAAAGAGAAAAATACTT
>JAKAQK010000160.1 GCA_021822625.1 bacterium
TTCCGATCTCAAATAAACCGTATCCGTTTATTATTTGTGCTTGAATTATTTTAATAAATAAATATAAACGGAGAGAACAAAGCACAAAGGAGAAAAACATGCCGTTTACAGTCACAATTAAGCAATTATTAGAGTCGGGAGTTCATTTCGGACACCAGACAAAAAGATGGAATCCTAAAATGAAGCCGTACATTTACGGCGCAAGGAATGGTATTTATATTATAGACCTTCAAAATTCCCTTCCTTATTTAAAAACCGCATACGAAAAAATCGTTGAGATTACTAAAACCGGCGGTATCGTTCTATTTGTCGGAACAAAGAAACAAAGCGTTTCAATAATAACCGAAGAAGCCCAGAGATGCGGCATGCCATATGTTACAGAAAGGTGGCTTGGCGGTATGCTAACCAATTTTTCTACTATTAAATATAGTATAGTAAGATTAAATGAGCTTGAAGCCTTAAAAAATTCTGAAGAATTTACAAAATTTACAAAAAAAGAAATGGGAAGAATGGATAGGGATATAGAAAAACTTCAGAAAGTTCTTGGCGGAATCAGATATATGAATAAAGTGCCGGATGGACTTTTTATTATTGACACAAATCGTGAAGAGATAGCGGTGAAGGAAGCGAATAGACTTAATATCCCGATAATCGGCATGGTCGATACAAATGCCGACCCGACCCCAGTTGACTATATTATTCCCGGAAATGACGATGCGATAAGGTCTATAAAATTAATAGCCGGGGTTATGGCCGATGCCGTAATAGAAGGAAAATCGATGTATGAGGCAAAACTTAACAGAACAAAAAATTCAGAGGCTCCTATTGCCGATATTAACGAACAAACCTTCATAGGGGCAGGCAATAATGCAAATGAAGACATTGACGTTAGCAATAGCAATAAAGAAGATATAAAGGAAGTTGCCGAAGAAGCTGCAGAAATTGCCGAAAGTATTTAATATAACGGCTGCTTTTATGCCGGCAGCTTAAAATTACCGAAGCTCATATAAAGATTATATAAAACATTATCTATTATCTTTGAAAACGGAGGAAAATATAATTGGAAAAGTCGCCCAGTGTCGATGCAGGACTTGTAAAAAATTTGCGCTCCATAACCGGAGCGGGTTTTGTAGATTGCAAAAATGCTCTCGTAGAATCAAACGGAGATATGGATAAGGCAGTTGAAGCGTTGAGAAAAAAAGGGCTCGCGAAGGCTCAAAAAAAAGCGTCCAGAGAAACGAAAGAGGGATTGGTTTTCTCATATATACATGCAGGCGGACGTATAGGCGTTCTTGTAGAAATAAATTGCGAAACAGATTTTGTGGCAAGAACGGATGAGTTTCATGAACTTGCGAAGAACATTTCAATGCATATAGCAGCTGCAAACCCCTTGTTTTTAAAAAGAGAGAATGTTTCTGCGGAGATTATTTCAAAAGAACGAGAGATATATAAAGACCAGCTAAATACAATGGACAAGCCGCAAGCAGTTAAGGAAAAAATAGTAGATGGAAAATTAGATAAATATTTTCAGGAGGTATGTTTGTATGAGCAGCCGTTTATAAAAGAACCTTCTAAAAACATTTCTTCTTTAATAGACGAAAATGTAGCAAAACTTGGAGAAAATATTATAGTTAAAAGATTTGCAAGATTTCAACTTGGAGAATAAAATAAACAGGTGAGAAAATAAATGAGCAATGAACTGCCATATCATCGTATTTTACTAAAGGTCAGCGGAGAAGCGCTTGCTGGAGACAACGGCAGCGGTATTGACCCAAAGGTAATTTTTTTTGTTTCGCAAGAAATAAAATCGGTTGTCGACCTTGGTATCGAACTTGCCGTGGTTATAGGCGGAGGCAATATATTCAGAGGGTTCAGCCAATCATCCAAAGGGTTGGGGATAGAAAGATCTTCAGCCGATTATATGGGCATGCTTGCAACCGTTATTAATGCGCTTGCGCTGCAGGCAGGATTAGAGGATATAGGCATTATATCAAGGGTTCAGTCCGCAATAACAATGCAGCAGGTTGCAGAACCGTATATACGGAGAAGAGCGATAAGGCATCTTGAGAAAAAAAGAGTCGTTATTTTTGGCGCGGGAACCGGTAATCCCTATTTTACGACTGATACGGCTGCATCTTTAAGGGCAATGGAAATACATGCAGATGTTATATTAAAGGCTACAAGAATTGACGGAGTTTACGATATGGACCCGTTGCTTCATAAGAATGCTCTTAAGTTTTCAAAATTATCCTATATAGATGTTTTAAACAAAAATTTGAGGGTTATGGATTCAACTTCGATTTCAATGTGTATGGATAACAATCTGCCGATTATCGTGTTTAATTTATTAACGGCGGGCAATTTGCTGAATGTCGTAAAGGGCAATGAATCTATAGGGACAATTATCGCCAAAAATTTAAATAATTAATTTAAATAATTAAATTAAATAACTAAATAGTCAAATAAAATAATTTAGTAATAATAACCTGCGGACTCATCCATTTTCAATGGAGGTGTACGTTTTAACGCGCAGCATAGTGTGTAAAGCTGATTATATATATATGCAATATATGCAATAATTAATGTATTATTTTAAAATGTAAGAAATAATTAACGCTTTAGATATTTATTTTTTATTGAAAGGAATGCTCCTATGGACGAAAATGAATTAATTTCGGTACTGACAAAAGATATGATTAAGGCTGTAGAAGTTTATAAAAATGAACTTTCCAGAATTAGAACCGGCAGAGCATCGGCTGCGTTAGTAGATAACGTTAAAGTTGAGTATTTTGGGGCCCTCTCGCCGTTAATCCGGTTGGCAACCGTATCTATTCCGGAAAGCAGAACTATCATGATAAATCCATACGATATAAGTTCGCTTGCAAGTATAGAGAAGGCTATACAAAAACACGATCCATCATTAAATCCTTCAAATAACGGTAAAAGCATTACAATACTTATTCCTCAGCTTACCGAAGAAAGAAGAAAAGATATCAATAAGCAAATCAGCAAGATGTCTGAATCAATGAAACAGGAGCTGCGAAACATTAGACGCTCTGCCAACGATAAGATAAAGTCTGCCGAAAAAGAAAAAACGATGGAAGAAGATAAATCATTTAAACTGCAAAAAAAAGTTCAAGAGATAACGGATTCTTATATAGAAGAAATAACAAAAATTACAAAAGCTAAAGAAAAAGATATTATGGAAATTTAATGAAAGGAAAAATTATATTTGATAAGTTACCGCGCCACGTTGCAATTATAATGGACGGCAACGGAAGATGGGCGGAAAAAAGAAATTTAGACAGGATAGAAGGGCATATAAGAGGAATTGACTCATTAAGAAATATACTAAAATCATCATTAGAGTTCGGAATTAAGTATCTTACGGTTTTTGCATTTTCATCCGAAAATTGGCAGAGACCTAAAAAAGAAGTCGATTCTCTAATGCATCTTTTAGAGCAGTATATTTCAGATGAACTTCCTATGCTCATAAAAAATAAAATAAATTTTAACATTATAGGAAATATTGAAAAAGTTCCGTATTCGGCAAAAAAAAATGTTTTAAACGCCATAGATAAAACATCCGGTTATAGCGATATTTTTTTATCATTGGCTCTAAGCTACGGTGGGCGCGAAGAAATAATAAATGCTGCCGCTAAATTAGCGTTAGATTTCAAACAAGGCAAAATCAAAAATTTAGATTCAATAAATGAAGATATTTTTTCTTCTTATCTTTATACCAAAAATATTCCAGATCCGGATTTATTAATCAGAACCGGAGGAGAAGAAAGGATATCTAATTTTTTACTTTTTCAGCTTGCATATACAGAATTATATTTTACCAAAACGATGTGGCCCGATTTTGGCAGAAAAAATCTAATATCCGCTCTTAAAAATTACGAAAAAAGGATTAGAAGATTTGGGAAAATTAAAGTTTGATTTTAAAAGATTTATCGCCGGTATTGCATTCGGTGTTTTAATTATTCTGTCTATTTTTTTGCTTAATAGCACGGATTTTTTTTTTATATGTGCAATATTAATTTCAATTTCTTCGTATGAATTGTTTTTGATTCAGGATTTAAACAAACCGGATTTCTTTATCATTCCTGCCTTATTATCTATTGTTATTGCCTATTCAAATGTTTTTTTGCCGGCAAGTTTATTTATTATCGTTTTTTTTGCGTCATCTTTTTTATTACTGCTGAAAAATGTTTTATTCTTTAATTCAGAAAACGGGCGCAGTATTT
>JAKAQK010000161.1 GCA_021822625.1 bacterium
GTAAATACACGCAGGCCAATATCTATCAGAATTCGAGAATCCGTAACTCGCTCTGGCTGATATTAATATCATATTTTGTCATGGCATTTTTACTCCATTTTTATTTATTTAATATTATTAAATTTAATAAATTGTTTTCAAAAGATGATATACTTTATCCGTTCGCTACCGCTATCTATAAACTAACTTGTTCCGGTTAGTTTATAGATTTTATTATTATGTAGAATTTGCGTCATGGGAAATTTTATATATTAACTTGATTAACTCGGTTCATTTTAATGCAATGCCGGCTTGCGTTATGTATTATAGTATACATTGTAGTTTATATACTATATATTTTATATTATACTGCGTTTTACTAAATAAACTAATTATGCAGTCTTAATTAATCATAAAATACGATATAATTATAATTGGTATACTAATTGCAGTTTAAATTAAATTTTTATAATAATAGGTATTTAATTATGTTTAAAAATAGAGCAGAAGCCGGAAAATTGCTGGCTAAGCAATTATTGAAATATAAAAACGATAAACCGGTTGTTATAGGACTTGCCAGAGGGGGCATTCCCGTAGCTTTTGAAATTGCATATGAGCTCTGCGCCTGTTTAGATGTTGCTTTAGTTAAAAAATTAGGAGCTCCGGCGCAAGAAGAACTTGCAATAGGAGCAATAGTTGACGGAAAAAATCCCAAAATATTTCTTAATAATGAAATTATCAGGCATCTTAATATCACGAAAGATTATATTGATAAAATTATTAAAATTAAGCTTTTAGAAATTAGAAAACGTGAAAAGACTTATAGAAGCGGGAGAGACAGAATAGATATTGCCGGTAAAATTGCAATTGTTGTTGATGACGGTATTGCGACAGGCGCATCTATTAAAACGGTAATAAAATCTTTAAAATCAGAAAATCCGAAAAAAATTATTGTTGCCGTTCCGGTTGCTCCTATTGAAACAATAGCAGAACTGAAAAGAGAAGTCGATGAAGTTATTGTTTTATCGGTTCCGGAAAATTTTTATGCGGTCGGAGCATTTTATAACGATTTTAGCCAAACATCAGATGAAGAAGTTATTAGCTTTTTAGATAAAGCAAATGATAACTTATGCTCTATAAAATCATAAATTTCGTTAGTAAATATCGTTTTTAGATAGATTTAGATAAAACCATATCAAAGTCAATATTATTATATATATTTATTTTTTATTCCCCAACCGCAACGGCCTCAACGGCAATTGCGCATATTTTTAATCAAACTGCAACAAAAATTAACCGATTTGCAATAACTTCATAATAATCCTGTAATAATCGGTATGGTATCATATTTTTCTATCTTAGTTTTAAATTTGGATATTGTTTAAAAGATTATTTTTTTTTGCATATTTGAAAATATTAATTTGGATGTTATAATAATATTGGGAATAATAACAATGGAAGAAATTAAAAAAAATGATGATTATATGGATATGAGTTTATCTGTTTCACCGGAAAAATATTTTGACAGCAGATTTGACGGTCAGGAAAAACTTTTTTCCGAAAAGTTCAACGGACAAAAAGCTCAGTTTGAAGAGCGGTTTAATAATCTTGAAGCTAAATTTGACGAACGCTGCGATAATCTTGAAGCTAAATTTGACGAACGGATTAATAGTCTTGAAATTAAATTAAATGCACGGATTGACGGACTAGAAACAAAATTTGAAGAGCAGTACAAAAGTCTTGAAGCTAAAATTGACGAACGGATTAATAGTCTTGAAATTAAATTAAATGCACGGATTGACGGACTAGAAACAAAAATAGATGCTTTATATAAAATACTAACATTTGGATTCGGCATAATATTGGCGGTTCTCGCCGTTTTAGTAGCATTGCATTTTTTAGGACGCTGAAAAATAAATATGGAAATGGTGAGGAGAGAGGAGGATATAGAGCTCTAATCTTTCATGAAACATGAAAACAAACGATGCGAATAAGAAGCTGCATCCGATTTATTCCCAGCTGATTTTGTTTCTTCCTGTATTTTTAGCCTTATATAAAGCCCCGTCCACTCTGAATACAATACTTGCATTAGTATCGCCTTTTACGGCTTCCGTAATTCCAAAACTGCAGTTTATGGATGTTTCTATATTAAAATCATGTTTTTCTATTTTTAATCTTAATCTTTCGGCAAGTTCTTTTGCCGTGGAAAGAGGCGTCTCCTGCGATATTATCATAAATTCTTCCCCGCCGTATCTGAAGAAATAGTCCGTATTTCTTAAACTGCGTTTAATTAGTTTTGTCATTTCTTTTAAAATATAATCGCCTATTTCATGACCGAAATTGTCGTTGACGTCTTTGAATCTGTCTATGTCAAACATAATAAGAGAAAGCGCTCTTCCATATCTGTTAGCCGCGTTAAGAAGCTCTTCAATTTTTTTATCAAAAGCCCGTCGGTTGCCTATTTTAGTAAGTTCGTCAATTTCCGACAATTCTTTATAGGCTTCTTTTTCTTCGGATATTAGTTTTTTCTCCAAGACTTCGTCTGTAATATCGTGTATAACGCCAAAACCGGCAATTTCGCCGTTATACGCAATAGACATCTCAAAAAAATTAGCATATATAATACTTCCGTCTTTTTTCTTGCATCTTATGATATATTTTGAAATAAGTTGTTCTTTATTTTTGATTTTACCGAAACTTTTTTTAATTTGATTAAATTTTTTATCTTTTTCATCAAAGAATTCCCATACGTATTTATTATAAAATTCTTCTTTGTTATAACCGAATAATTTTTCGGCGGCGGGATTAACGAACAGCAGTTTATCTTTATATATACCGACAGGCAGCGGCATATTTTCAATGAGCGTTTTAAACAGTTCTTTATCGCTTTCAATCTGATTTCTCATGTTAACCATTTCTGTTATATCGCAAAAAGTTGCAAGTCTGGTATTCTGTTCTTTAAATTTTATAGTAGCAGTCTGCCATAGCAGCCATATGGAACTACCGTCTTTTTTCAATCCTTCCAGTATATATCTGCTTGTAGCGCCTGCCGTTCCAATGTCTTCGTCAAATCCTGCATGTATTTCGTTTTGGTCTTTTTTGTTTATCAGATTAAACGGGTTTAGTCCGAGAAGTTCCCCTTTATTGTAGCCGAATGTTTCATGCGCCCTAGGATTTGCAAATATGATTTCTTTTTTATTGTATAATAATAATCCGGATGTGAGATTTATAGAAAGCGATTTAAAAAGTGTTTCGGATTCTCTGAGTTTTTCTTCAGCCCGCTTTTTTTCTGTTATATCATGGATTATTGAAATAATATAATTTTCGCCGCCGACATTTAACGTAGAGGCGTTTACCTCTACATTTCTTAGTTCGCCGTTTTTTAATTTATGTATAAATTCAAAATAGTTTCTTTCTTTATTATGTGCCTGTTTGGTGTATTTTATCAGTTTATCCTTCGGAGCAGTGTTGAAATCATAATTATACATCGTTTTAAATTCTTCCTTGGAATATCCGTAAAATTTTACCGCGGCATCATTAACGTCGATTATTTTTCCATTTTCTTTAACTAAAATCATCACTGCGGAGCTATCCTGAAAAATAGATTCAAAAATATTTTTGTTATTTGCTATATTCATCAATATTTAGTTTTAAAATTGGTTAATAAAATTAATTAAACGGTTATAAATCATAATAAATAATAATTATAAAATTGAAAATTTCTGTTAATAAATAACTCGCTGCGCGAGCGGCTTATAATAAGCATAATAAGACCGATAAGCTTATAGACAAGAATACTTTGATTGATACGATATCGTATTCTATCTTAAAAAAAGCGAACTTAATAAGCCTATTATATAAGAACTCTTTGAACAGATGCATAGTAATATAAGAGATATTTATAATTATATATGGCTATAAAAAGTATAATAATGATATTAATACAATTATATATCATAGAGATAAAATCATAGAAGATAAAGCCTCGGGGGGGGGGGGGGATAATATTCATCATTTTATTTTTATTCATATTTCTCCAGATATATAGCGTGTGTAAATTTTATTGTAAAATATTATACAAATAAGCCGCATAATAATCGGTAAAACAAATTATTTTAAGTGTCTTAATTATATATAATTAATTATACATAAAATAATATTACATCTTCTATTTATGGTGTTTACTGGTAATGTTTAAATTTTAATAATATTAATAAATTAACGGTTTAAATTAACTCTTTTAATT
>JAKAQK010000026.1 GCA_021822625.1 bacterium
CAAAAGATAGATATAAGCAATACAAAGCAAAATTATGAATTAAATTTTGATAATAATAATATAAAATTTAATAAAGAAATTATTTTAAAAAAGAAGATTTATATTATAGATAATCTGATTCCTTTTTTAAATATAGACAATACGATTTTATTCTCATATTATATAAATCTAATAGCAGGTAAACTCGGGCTAAATGAAAAATTGGTCAGAGAATACGTAAACAATAAATTGTCAAGTTATATAAATAATAAAAGAATGCAGTATAATAATAGATATGCGAATGAGCACAATAATCGCACAATGAATGTCGGTTTTTATAATGAAGGGGGATATTTGCCGGGCAGTAAAAATAATTTAACTAATTATAAAAATATATTTGACGGTGCCAATAATATAAATATTATCAAATCAGGCAGTATAACAAATAATATAGACTCTGATTATTTTAACTTAACTGAAAATAGCAAGGCTACTGGGCACAGCGAAACGGAGAGTGCCTTATTAGAGCATAATCCAAGAGAAACATTGAATAACCAAAGTAATAGAATAGAAATAATGATACTCTCTGCAATCTTTAGAAAATTTATGTTGACAAAACTTATTAACGAGAGTATATTAAAAGAATTTTCTGATAGAGATATAGTTATTATAATTAAAGAAATAAAGTACCTTCTATCCAATGATGTTTCAGTAAATGCTCCTGATAGTTTAAACTTTTCAGAAGATAAGTTGATTCAAGGAAGTTCTCGGGAATTAACTACAAAATTTTCTGTTATGGCTGCCATCGATGAAGTGTTTAAGAAAACGCAAAATCCCCAAAAATGGAGAATGTTGTTTTATGAATGTCAATTTGTAAAAGACGATATAAATGGAACTGTGAATATCGCAGACAATTATATTAGCGGTATATTTAGCAATTTTGAAAATAACGATATGTCGGATAAAACTGTTTTGGCAGATTTTGAAGATTCCGCAAAAGTAGAGGAAAGAAATTTTATAAGATTGATTGTCAGGCGCAAAATTAATAACGTACTTATTTTAAAATCTAATTTAATAAAAGATTTAAATGACGGCTTATTAAGTGCTGAAGATTGGGATAAAAAGTCTAAAGAGTTGCTTGCGGTTAAAAATTTGGTGGAAAAATTACATAAAAAAATGAATTCTCTATAAGTTGTCAATTTACTTTATTAAGATATTGTTATATAATAATATATAACGCAGTATATATAGTTGTCTATAAATATAAAATAATCTTATGAAAAAAAATATTGAAATTATAAAAAAAGGCAAGAGTAAATCAAATAAAAATTTTAATAATAACATTAAAGACTCCGACAAAAATATAAAAAATGTTATTAACGGCGATAATACTAATATGAGTACCATTCAGAATAAAAATGATAACGAAGCAAATAAGAAATCGGATTCAACCTTAAGCGATTTAAACGACGAATTGCATGAACCGATTAAAAATAAGAAAAAGGAATTGGACGACCAGATATATAAAAAAACTTTGGATAAAGCAAAGGAAAACGGCGGACATATTTCTTATGACGAGTTGAATGAAATTTTTCCTGCCGATATTATTTCTCCTGACCAAATAGACGATTTAATGAATATGCTTGGTGAAAGGGATGTAGACTTTATCAGCGATTCATCGAACAACAGTTATTCGTTAAAGTTAAAACACGATAAGCATCTTCTTGACGGTACTTTTATAGAGGAAACGGAGGAAGAGGAGGAAGAGGATGTTTCTCTGAAAACAAATGACCCTGTCAGGATGTATCTGAGGGAAATGGGGTCGGTTTCGCTTCTTACAAGAGAAAGGGAGATAGAAATTGCTAAAACCATAGAAGAAGGCGAAGAGGAAATTCTGTCATCGGTTTTAAATTCTGATCTCATGATAAATAGGGTTATTTCTCTTGTAGACAAATTAAACGTCAATAAGAATATTATAACCGATATCGTATCTGATTTTGACGATGAAGAATTTCCAAGCGATAAAGATATAGAAAAATCAGTGAGCAGGGTGGTAGGAATTATAGAAAAAATAAAAGAAACAATAGGTTTCAATAAGCTCGCTAAAAATAGTTTAGAAGACTTAAGCGCTTACGGAACAAAGAATACAAAATTAAAAAATAATAAACAAAAAAATAACCTGAACGTCTCTGATGATTACAATAGTGATATTGCAAAATATATAGAAAAAGACGATGAAGTCGTCCGGAGTGAAAAAGAAGAGTATAAAAACGATGCAAACAATTTTGAAAAATCTTTTAGTATAAGACATACTAATTTAAGTCCCGAAGTTGCGAAAAAAGTCATTGGATTATTGAAAGAGCTGCATCTTAAAAAAAAGCAAACCGATAAAGTTATAACAAAATTAAAAAATTTAAATTTAAAGGTTGCAAATTACACTGAAAATTATGTAAAATTAGAGAAAGAATTAATAGAATTAAATAATGAAAAATTTAAAGATTTAAAACGAGCCGAAAGTATTTCTAAACTTATTGCAGAATCAAAAAATAAAATTGAAAGAATAGAGGATGAAGTCGGCGTCGATAGAAATTCTTTAAAAAAAATTGTAGATGCAATAAAAATAGGCGAAGAAAAGTCTAAGGTTGCTAAGACCGAGTTGGTTGAGGCTAACCTGAGGTTGGTAGTTTCTATTGCGAAAAAGTATTCCAATAGAGGATTGCAGTTTCTCGATCTTATTCAAGAAGGCAATATCGGGTTAATGAAAGCTGTTGAAAAGTTTCAATATCAACGCGGATACAAGTTTTCAACTTATGCTACATGGTGGATAAGACAGGCTATAACGAGGGCTATTGCAGATCAGGCGAGAACCATAAGAATTCCGGTACATATGATTGAAACCATAAATAAATTGATTAGAACGTCCAGAGGTTTAGTACAAGAAATAGGCAGAGAACCTACTCCTGAGGAAATAGCAGAAAGGATGGATCTTCCTATCGATAAAGTTAGAAAAGTTCTTAAAATAGCTAAGGAGCCTATTTCTTTAGAAACTCCCATAGGAGAAGAAGAAGATAGTCATTTGGGAGATTTTATAGAGGATAAAACTGCTGTTTTGCCATTAGAAGCAGCTATTTCAACGGACCTTGGTGAACAAACTACAAAAGTTCTAGGAACGTTAACCGAAAGAGAAGAGAAGGTTTTAAGAATGAGATTTGGCATAGGTATAAAGTCAGACCATACATTAGAAGAGGTAGGACAAGAATTTGGCGTTACGCGAGAAAGAATCAGACAAATTGAAGCCAAAGCTTTAAGAAAACTTAGGCATCCAAGCAGGTCAAAGAGACTAAGGAGTTTTGTGAAATAATATGTAATACAATACGGGCCTATAGCTCAGCTGGTAGAGCCGCCGGCTCATAACCGGAAGGTCCCTGGTTCGAACCCGGGTGGGCCCACCATTATTATTATAATAATGACCTTTTTGATAAAAGAAATTATTGAAAAATTAGAAAATTTAGTCCCGTTGAGTCTTCAGGAAAAATGGGATAATTCAGGTTACCAACTAAAATTGGCTGATGAACCTGCATCTGGAGTTTTAATATCTTTAGAATTATCTTCTGAAGCAGTTTCATTAGCCGTTAATAATAAATGCAATCTGATAATAACACACCATCCTTTCTTTTTTAATCCTATAAAATCAATAGATATAAATTCAACCGACGCCGCAATTGTAAATACCCTATTAAATAACAAAATTTGTGTATATTCTATGCATACAAATTTTGATTCTTCTATGTATTCAATGAGCAGATTTATGGCTCAAGAAATTAATCTTACATCATTGATTCCTATAGAGCCGATTAAAAAAAAACTTTATAAGTTATCGGTATTTGTTCCTAAAGGTTATACCTATGCCGTAAGAGAAGCTTTATTTAAATATGCAAACCCCATAATTGGCAATTATGAGGATTGTTCATTTGAAACAAAAGGCAAGGGCTCTTTTAAACCTGTTTCAGGAGCTAATCCGTTTATAGGGCAATCCGATAAGACAAGTTTTGTAGATGAATCAAAAATTGAAGTAATAGTTGCAGAAAATAATTTAAATAAAACTATTGAAGAAATGAAAAAAGTTCATCCATATGAAGAGGTTGCTTATGACGTATATCCGCTAGCCGGCTATGGCGGAGATAATACCTCAGGCTTAGGAGTGATGGGCAAATTTAATGAAAATGAAACAGAAATTACTCTGCAAAATTTAATTATAAAAGTTAAAAATATAACAAATTCAGGTTATGTAAATTATACGGGAGATCTTAAAAAAATTATAAAAAAAGTTGCAATAATTTCAGGTAGCGGTTTTTCTTATATAAATGAAATTATAAATAAAGGAGCGGACGCGTTTATCTCTTCGGAGTGTTCCTATCATGAGGCAATAAAGGCTTATAATAATAATTTATGCCTGATTGATATTCCGCATTTCGATTCTGAAAAATCTTTTAACGCAATATTAAAAAAGATATTAGAACGTTATTTTGAAATTAAAATATTAACAAATAATATTGATTTTAACCCTATCTTAAATTTTAAAGGAGACTAAATTTGAACGAACAAATTGTTTATATAATTGACATCCAGGACATTGACATGAATATCAAGAAAATTGAAGATGATGAAGCAAAAAATATTCATGAAATAAATGAATCGGCTGAAAGCGTAAAAAGTCAAAACGAAAAATTGGAAAATCTAAAGAATGAATTGTCGGAATTACAAAAAAAAATTAACTTATGTGAATTAAATGTTGCGTCGTATAATGAAAAGATTGAAAAATATACTGAAGCTCAAAAACAAATCAAAACAAATAAAGAATACAATGCAATGCAAAAATCGGTTAAAGACAATGAAGCATTGAAGAGTTTGCAAGAAGAAGAGATTATAAAAACGATGAGTGCGCAAGAAGAAATTAAATCGACAATAAAAACAGTAGAAGAAGATATTATACGTTTAGCGGACATTATATCAAATAAAAAAGCTGAAGTAGAATCAGATAAGATTAAATACTGCGATATAAAGAAAAATCTACTAGATAAAAGAAAAAAACTTGAAAAGGCATTGAAAGTTGAATTTTTAAATATTTACGAAGCAATAAAAAATAATAATAAATTTCCTGCCGTTATACCTGTCAACAACAATCGCGCCTGCACCGGATGTTTTAGAATATTGCCTCCTCAGCAGTTTAATGAACTTCTATCGGGAGAAATATTCATGCAATGTCCGATTTGTTCAAGAATACTTTATTATAAACAGGAAGCGCCTGAAATAAATAGCGATGCAGCAAAAAATAATACAGAAAAAAATAAAACTAAAGCAAATAGAAAGACAAAGATTAAAGCTTGAAAAATACTTTATTTGACTATTTTTTTTAAAATTGATAAAATCAAACTGTTCAGGCAGAATGAATAATCGCGGAATTAAATTATTATAATTTAATTTTGAGGAAAGTCCGGGCTTCACAGAGCATGGCGCCGTTTTAAAACGGTGAAGGCAACTTCAAGGAAAGCGCAACAGAAAATATACCGCCGCATTTTAAAAAATTAAAAACTATTAAGTAAAGAAATGAATAAAGTTGATACGAATATATGTCAAACGCTCAGCAAATGTAATGATGTGTAAGATATATAAATAGATTTGACGAATTTTTACTTTCTTCTTATTAATTTATTTCTGTAGTTATTATTTTATATATTTATATTGCGGTAAGGGTGAAATAGTGAGGTAAGAGCTCACTCTGATATGCGGCAACGCGTACAGTGGCAAGCCCCGCCAGGAGAAAGAACAAATAGGGAAACTTAAGGCTGCTCGTCTTACACGGTTTTCGGGTTGTTCGCTTAGATAAATGATTATTTTAATTAACAGAACTCGGCTTATGATTTTGCCTGACTTTATTATATAAATTATATAACCGGACAACGTTATTTTGTGCGGTGTTATCAGAATATAACTTAATTTAACTAGTAAAAACTAATTAATGAAAATAGAAAACATTAGAAATTTTTCGATAATAGCGCATATCGACCACGGTAAATCAACATTGGCAGACAGGCTGTTAGAATTTACCGGAACCATCAATGACCGAGAAAAAGTTTCGCAATTCCTTGACAATATGGAACTTGAACGCGAAAGAGGCATAACGATAAAAGCTCAAACCGTACGGCTTAAGTATAATTTTGAAGGCAAACCTTATATACTAAATTTAATAGATACCCCCGGACATGTTGATTTTTCCTATGAAGTTTCAAAATCTTTAGCTGCTTGCGAAGGCGCATTGCTTGTAGTAGACGCATCTCAAGGGGTTGAAGCGCAGACATTGGCGAATGTTTATATTGCTTCCGATATGAATCTCAATATTATTCCAGTAATTAATAAAATAGATTTGCCAAGCGCAGATATTGAAAAAACTAAACAGGAAATAGAAGAAATAGTCGGATTGGACGCAAATTGCGCGATTCTTGCGAGCGCCAAAGAGGGAATAGGTATAAAAGAAATTCTTGATGATATCGTCAAAAAAATTCCTCCTCCCGAGGGAGATGTTCAAGCGCCGCTTAAAGCTTTAATTTTTGATTCGTGGTTTGACTCTTACCAGGGAGTTGTTGCGCTTGTCAGAGTATTTAACGGCAGTGTAAAGGCTGGAGATAATATTTTGCTTATGAGTTCAGGTAAATCTTATGAAGTTCAGAAAGTAGGGGTTTATTCTCCGCATATGCAAGTATTGCAGCAGCTAAGCGCAGGAGATGTCGGCTGCATTATTGCAAATATAAAAGATTCCAGCAGGTTTAAAATAGGAGATACCGTAACTTTAGTATCCAATCCTACCGATAATCCGCTTGTAGGATTTAAGGAACCTAAACCGATGGTATTTGCCGGCATTTATCCAATAGATTCCGATGATTATCAGGAGCTTAAGGATTCAATAGAAAAATTAAAACTTAACGATTCATCGTTTACTTATGAACCTGAAACATCTTTGGCTTTAGGATTTGGATTCAGGTGCGGTTTTCTTGGACTGCTTCATATGGAAATTATCGTAGAGCGGTTAGAAAGAGAGTATGATTTAAGTTTAATCACGACGTCGCCCACGGTGCTTTATAAAATTATAACGAATAAAGGTGAAGTTAAGGAGGCTTTAAACCCCGCAAAATTTCCATCCTCAAAGGAAATTCCTATGCAGGAGGTAAATTACATAGAAGAGCCTTTTATACATGCAAATATATATGTTCCTACGGAATATCTGGGTAAGATAATGAATCTTTGCGTTGAAAAAAGAGGTATTCAGATAGAGCTTAGGTATATTACCAAGCAGAGGGTATTGCTTGTATACGAATTGCCGCTTTCTGAGATCGTTCTTGATTTTTATGATCAGTTAAAGTCGCTGTCTAAAGGTTATGCTTCTTTTGAATATGACACTTCAGGATATAGGCAGTCAGATATGATAAAACTTGAAATACTTGTCAATAAAGAGCCTGTGGATGCGCTTTCCGTTATTGCGCATAAAGATAAAGCATTTGTAAGAGGACGTAATATAGTCGAAAAATTAAAGACGCTGATTCCCAGACAAATGTTTGAAGTTGTAATTCAGGCGCAAATAGGTTCTAAAATTATAGCAAGAGAAGAAATAAAGGCGCTTAGGAAAAATGTTCTTGCAAAATGCTATGGCGGAGATATTACAAGAAAAAGAAAACTGCTTGAAAAACAGAAAGAAGGCAAAAAAAAGATGAAAAATATCGGCTCGGTTGAAATACCGCAGGAGGCGTTTTTATCTGTTCTTAAAGTATAGAGAATTAGAATAAAATATAATGTAAAATAAAAAATAGAAAAATTTAGATAAAATTATAAATTAAAACATATAAAAATAATTGACAAATATTTTGTTTATTTGTGTATTATTTTATATCTTTCAGTATATAATATCGATTTGTTGTTTAAATTTATAGACAGAGTGATTTTTTTTGTATATAATAGTTTCGTTTGCAATATATTTATTATATTATAATGCATTATAATATAATAAATATAATAATAGATATGAAAATAATTTATTATTAACCGTGCAAATGTTTTATATTTTATTTGTCTATAAAAAACAATTAATATTAATTGACAAAAATTAAATTATGAGCAATAGAAAACTTGGAGATTATTTTAAGGCAATAATTATAGCTATATTAATAGCATTATTTGTAAGAACTTTCGTTATTCAGGCATTTAAAATTCCTTCCGGGTCAATGGAGCCTACTCTAATACCAGGCGATCATATACTTGTCAATAAATTTATATGGGGAATACATATACCGTTTACTAAATACATCATTAATGTAACACACCCGAAAACCGGTGAGGTTATAGTCTTTAAATTTCCATACGCAAAAAAATACAATTTGCACCCTGGTATTGACTTTATTAAAAGGGTAGTAGGCACTCCCGGAGATAAAATTCAAATTATAGATAATCGTGTTTATATTAATAATCATTTGTATAATTGTAAATATGCACATTGGACATCAAAAAAAATCCTACCGGCATATAACTCTCCAAGAGATAATTACGGTCCAATAACGGTTCCTAAAGACGATTTATTTGTTATGGGGGACAACAGAGATAACAGTTTTGATTCAAGATACTGGGGTTTTGTCCCATACAAAGATGTTATAGGCGAAGCGTTTATAATATATTTTTCGTGGAATCCCAAAAATCATTTCGATATATATTGGCATAGATTTTTTAAACCGATACCAGATTGTCCATTTAACGGATAAAAAAGTAAATGTTGTGTTAATTTGCTGCAATGTTCTGATTTAGATTTTAAGCTAATATTACTTAAAAATTCAATTAATTTAATGCAGTTTTATTTAAAATCTTAATATTTTTTGGATTAAAATAAAAATTTATTATTAGTTTTAATTGATAAAAATTGAATGAAATAATTTTTAAAAATGATGAAGTGAATGAGATAATTGATGGTCTTGCTGCAAAAATTATCAAATTCAAATTTAATCTCGGCAATTTAATTATTGCCGGCATTAAAGAAGGCGGCGTTGTCCCGTCTAATATTATTCATGAAAAAATAAAACAAGCGACCGGGTTTAATTGCCTTATAGGATATGTTGACATAACATTATATAGAGACGATTCTTTTGAAGTAAAAAAAACTGTAAAATCAACGGAACTGCCTTTTAATATCAACGGCAAAGATATTTTGCTAGTAGATGATGTAATATTCAGCGGAAGGACTGTAAGAGCCGCTATTGATGATTTAATATGTTTTGGGAGACCTAAGAGCATTAAATTGGCGGTTTTAATCGACAGGGGAGGCAGAGAAATTCCAATTCGTCCGGATTTTACAGGAAAAAAAATTAAAATACCAAATAAATATGATATAAGAGTTGAATTAGATGGTAAAAATAAATTTATCGAAAAGCTATTAAAGGTATAATATTTTATTTATAAATTAATTGCCGGAAAACAATTTTATTATATATTATATTTTGTAATAATGTAAAGAAGCCTATGGATTACGCTAAAAAAGACCTTATTTCTATTAATGACCTCAGTAAATCTGATATTCTTTATTTTATTGATACGGCAAAAGAGTTCAAAAAAATTTCATTGCAGGATATTAAAAAAGTTCCTACGATGAGAGGCAAAACCATTCTTAATATTTTTTTCGAACCTTCAACAAGAACAAAAACTTCATTTGAGATTGCTCAAAAAAGACTTAGCGCTGATACAATCAATCTTTCTATCAGTCAAAGCTCTGTTGTCAAAGGAGAAAGCCTTAGCGATACTATCCTAAATTTGCAGGCTATGAAACCCGATGCTTTTGTTATAAGACATAATGAATCGGGAGCGCCATATTTTATTTCTAATATTACAAATGCTTCAGTTATTAATGCCGGCGATGGAATAAACGAGCATCCGACGCAGTGCCTTTTAGATATTATGACTATTTTCGAATATAAAAAAGAAATTAAATCTTTAAAAATTGCGATAATAGGAGATATAGTACATTCAAGGGTTGCCAGATCCGATATAGCAGGTTTGTCTAAATTGGGCGCAGAAATTTATCTCTATGGACCGCAAACATTGATGCCAAGATTTATTAATTCCGATAATGTAAAAATAGCCGGCAGCATGGATAATGCTGTTAAAGAGGCAGATGTTATAATAATGTTGAGGGTGCAAAAAGAAAGAACCGCTTTTTATTTTATTCCTTCGATAGAAGAATATAGAAATTATTTTAAACTAACGGACGAAATCTTAAAATTAGCTTCAAAAGATGTTCTTATTTTACATCCAGGTCCGGTGAATAGGGATGTCGAAATTTCAGGTTCAATTATAAATAGCGGTAAAACAGCTATTTATGACCAGGTTGAAAACGGAATTGCAGTGAGAATGGCATGTTTATATATATTATTGAGCGGCAGACATTCATAATTTATATATTATTACATAAAATATCGGTTAAATATAATAACTAATGGCTAAACGTAAAATTTATGGAAAAATTATTAATTAAAAATGGGATCGTCGTAGACCCTTTCACGAATACGCAGGTTAAAAGAGATGTGTATATTGAAAACGGGTTGATAAAAGATATTAAAAATGAAACTGTCGGCGCAAAGGATATAAATATCATTAATGCCTATAATTTATTTGTTTTACCCGGATTAATAGATATGCACGTTCATCTGAGAGAACCCGGTTTTGAATATAAAGAAACGATTAAGACGGGAATGGAAGCGGCTATCGCTGGCGGCTTTACATCTATTTGCTGCATGCCCAATTCTAATCCTGTAAATGATTGCAAGGAAGTAAATTCGTTTATTATTAATAAGGCAAAATCTTTTAATTTATGTAATGTTTTCACGATAGGAGCTATATCAAGCGGCAATAAAGGTTTAAATCTTGCAAATATCGGAGATTTAAAAAATTCAGGAGCGGTAGCGATAAGCGATGACGGTATGCCGGTGGAAGACAGTTCTTTAATGGCCAGAGCTCTTTTATACGCTAAGACATTTGATATTCCTGTTATATCGCATAGCGAAGATATTAAACTGAGAGGAAAAGGGGTAATAAATGAAGGTTTCGTTTCTCATAAATTGGGTGTCAACGGTATTCCATCCGTTGCTGAAGAAATAGCAATTTTCAGGGATATAAAATTGGCTGAGTACTTCAAAGCTCCGCTTCATATTGCACACGTTTCTACAAAAGGCTCCGTTGAATTAATTAAAATGGCAAAAAATAACGGAATGGATATAACATTTGAAACCTGTCCCCACTACTTTTCTATTACCGAAGAATCTTTATTATCGTATAATACAAATGCAAAAATGAATCCTCCGCTAAGACGACAGGAAGACGTCGATGCAATAAAAAATGCTCTAAGAGAAGGTTTGTTTGATGTCATAGCTTCAGACCATGCGCCTCATTCGGAAGATGAGAAGAACACTACATTAGACGAAGCGCCTTTTGGTATAATAGGATTGGAGACGTCGCTTGCTTTGACTTTAGGACTGTATCACGAAAAATATTTATCCATGATTGATATCGCAAATCTAATGTCTTATAATCCTGCAAAAATTTTAAAACTGCAAAATAGAGGCGCAATTATAAACGGAAATGCGGGTGATATTACAATAATTAATCCTGAAAAAAAATGGACATATAAAAAAGAAAATATAAAATCGCTTAGTAAAAATTCTCCTTTTATTAATAAAAGCTTTAAAGGGGCTGCGATGTATGTTATAATAAACGGAAAGTTTTTTAAATTATAAAAAAAGACAGCATGACCCTTAACTATATATAATATCTAAGTTAATTTTCATGATAGTTCTAATTATTATGAAAACCAATATAACCTATACGTTAAATATTTAAAATACCAAAACTGCCATGACATCTAATGCAACGATTGCAGATAATGATAACACAGGTAAAGAAGAAGCCGTCATAATGCTGGAGGACGGAACATCGTTTGAAGGTTTTTATGAAGGCAAACCGATTGAATCCGGCGGGGAATTGGTGTTTAATACCGCAATGAACGGTTATCAGGAACTTATCACCGATCCTTCATACAATGGGCAGATAGTAATTATGACATATCCTATGATAGGGAATTACGGCATAAATAATGAAGATTACGAATCTAAAAAAGCATGGCTTTCTGCATATGTTGCAAAAAATATAGTTAATAAATATTCTCATTATACCGCGGTAAAAAGTTTAACCGAGTTTCTTAATGAAAATAATATTCCGGTTATAACAGGGGTGGATACGCGCGCTTTAGCTATTTATCTTAGGGAAAAAGGTTCGACTAACGGATATATAGCCTTAAAATCAAAAGGCATCGATTACATAAAAGAAAAGGTAAAAAATGTGCCTAGAATGGAAGGTTTAAACTTAGCGTCTAATGTTTCGGCAACTAAATTATATAAGAAATATGCAGAAAAACCTGAGTTCGATGTTACAATAATAGATTACGGTATTAAATACAGTACCATAGATTGTCTTAACGCCCTTAACGCAAATGTAACGGTAGTTCCGTACGACAGTTCTAAAGAATATGTATTATCGACGAATCCCGATGGAATACTTCTGTCTAATGGCCCGGGAGACCCAAAAGCATTTGTAGATGAAATAAAAACAATAAGAGAACTAATGGGGGAAAAACCTATTTTTGGAATTTGTCTCGGACATCAATTACTTGCCCTTTCGTTAGGATTTAATACTTATAAACTTAAATTTGGACACCATGGCGTTAACCATCCCGTGAAAAACGTCAAAACTTCTAAAATAGAAATTACTTCGCAAAACCATGGTTTTTGTGTAGATATTAAAGACGGTCGTTCAAATGAAAATGTTAAAGATACTAAAATAACCCATGTAAGTTTAAACGACGGCACGGTCGAAGGTATTAAAAATGAATCATTAAATCTATTTTCCGTTCAATATCATCCTGAAAGCTCACCCGGTCCGAATGATTCAAAATACTTATTTGAAGATTTTAAGAAATTATGTCTGAAAAATAAAATATAAAATAATTAATATATCAAAAATGATAAAAAAAGATTTTTTATATAAAATAAAATATCTTTATAAAATTGCCGAAAATTGTTCGCTATGTCCAAGATATTGCAATGCCAAAAGATTTCAGGCAGAAAAAGGTTTGTGCGGCGCAAAAGATAAATTGCGTATTGCAAGTTTTAATATACACAAAGGTGAAGAACCTTGCATTTCAGGAAAAAACGGTTCGGGTACAATTTTTTTTTCAGGCTGCTCTTTAAAGTGTAAATTTTGTCAGAATTATCCTATAAGCAGATTTTATAACGGAAAAGATTATACCGTGTCTGAATTAAGCGATATAATGCTGGGGCTTCAAAAAAAAGGGGCGCACAATATTAATCTTGTAACCCCAACGCATTTTATGCCGTTTATTGCGGATGCTTTATGTATTGCGCAAGATAAAGGTTTTATAATACCGGTTATTTATAATAGTTCCGGATACGAAACGGAAGAACTGATAGAAATATTAGACGGCATTATAGATATATATCTTCCGGATATAAAATATTCCGACGACGGTATTGCGCTTAAATATTCCGGAGTAAATAACTATGTTGAAGTCAATAGGAAAGCTTTAAAAAAAATATATAAACAAGCCGGAGAATTACAGACCGATTTTAACGGTATCGCTATAAAAGGAATGCTTGTCAGGCATTTAGTTTTGCCGGAAGGTCTTTCAGGATATCAAGAATCGTTTAAGTTTATTGCCGAAGAGCTGTCGGAAAATATTCCCGTAAGCCTTATGAGCCAATATTTTCCGGCTTATAAAGCTTTTAATGATAATGTTGTAAATAGGAAAATAACCGCAGAAGAATATATTGAAGCCATTGATTGTTTGTCCAGTTCCGGTTTGTACGGTTATTATCAAACAGATATAATAAATGATTTAGCTATGCAGTTTAATGATTAATAGAAGGTATCTATTATGCCAAAACGAACAGATATAAAAAAAATTATGATTATAGGTTCAGGGCCAATAATCATAGGACAGGCAGCAGAGTTTGACTATTCAGGAACACAGGGGGCAAAGGCGCTTGCGGAAGAGGGATACGAAGTAATATTAGTAAATTCTAATCCTGCTACAATCATGACGGATCCTGAGTACGCTTATAAAACTTATATAGAACCGTTTACCGCAGATTTTTTGGAAAAAATTATTGAAAAAGAAAGACCCGATAGTATTGTTCCAACCCTCGGAGGACAAACAGCTCTTAATTTAACTATTGAATTATATGAGAGAAAAATTATAGATAAATTTGGCATCAAAATTCTTGGAGCAAGCATAGATGCTATAAAAAAAGCTGAAGATAGAGAATATTTTAAAAAAAGTATGGAAAAGATTGGGGTCCCTGTATTGCACGGCGGTTTTGCGCATGATATAGACGAAGCATCCGCAGTTCTAAAACAGATAGGATTTCCGGTTATAATACGTCCTTCTTTTACTCTCGGCGGAACAGGTGGCGGCATTGCCTATAATATCGAAGAATTTAAAGACTATGCTCAAAGAGGTATTAATGCAAGTCCTACAAATGAGATTCTGATAGAAAAATCAATTATAGGTTTTAAAGAAGTTGAACTTGAGGTGATGACCGATAAAAATAAAAATACGATTATAATCTGTTCGATTGAAAATTTTGATCCTATGGGCATTCATACCGGAGATTCGATTACAATCGCCCCCGTTCAAACATTAAATAATAAAGACTTGCAAAAAATAAGAGACTGGACAATAAAAATAATGAGCGAAATCGGCGTAGAAACCGGAGGAGCCAATGTGCAGTTCGCGCTGGATCCCAATTCTGACGATGCTTATGTGATAGAAATGAATCCGAGGGTTTCTAGAAGTTCAAGTTTGGCTTCTAAGGCAACAGGTTTTGCAATTGCTAAAATAGCGGCAAAATTGGCTGTAGGATATACTCTTGACGAACTGCCTAACGATATAACAAAAAAAACCATGGCATGTTTTGAACCCGCCATAGATTATGTCGTTACTAAAATTCCTCGTTTTACTTTTGAAAAATTTCCGCAGACGGATTCTTCTTTAACAACTCATATGAAATCTGTCGGTGAAGTCATGTCTATAGGCAGAACTTTTTGCGAATCGATTCAAAAGGCGGCAAGATCATTGGAGAACGGATATTATGGCATTGAATCATTATACGGTCTTGATCTGCTGTATGATTGCCAAAATAAGTCGGAATTAATTTTTCATTCAATAAATGATGCAGAAAGTTTAGCCGTTCAAGGTCAGACTGTTTTAAAGGCGTCAGAATCGGCAGATAAATGTTTAGATATAAAAAACATAATAATAGGGCTTTCCAGCGTAAAAGAAGAAATAAAAACTTTAATTAAAAATTCAGATTATAGAAGACTTTTATTGATAACTGATTCTTTAAGGTCTGGTTTCACTGTTGAGGAGGTTTATGAATTTTCAAAAATCAATAGATGGTTTCTTGAACAAATCCAACAGATTGTAGATTTCGAAAAAAAGTTGTTTGTGTGCAATGTTTTTAATTCAGCAAAGGCAGCAAATACAGATGAATTTTATAATGGCTCAGATAAAGGACTGCAAGATGCGGAATCGATTTTAAGAGAGGCAAAGCAATTGGGTTTTTCCAATATGATTATTGCCAAATTAACCGCTGTAGATAATAAAAACGGCAATCATATTAAACCTGAAGAATATCTGAAAAAAAACACCAATGCATTGAAAACTATTAAAGAGCAGGAAAAATATATAGAAAAACTATTAGATAAATTTAAAATATACCCGGTTTATAAAAAAGTAGATACGTGCGGAGCAGAATTTGAAGCCGCTACTCCATATATGTATTCTTCTTATGATAAATCTAATGAAATTATTGCTCTTGAAGGCAAAAAAGCTATTATTCTCGGAAGCGGACCCAACAGGATAGGGCAAGGAATAGAGTTTGACTATTGCTGCGTACACAGTGCTTTTGCGTTAAAAGAGATAGGATATCAACCGATAATGGTTAATTGTAATCCAGAAACGGTGTCTACCGACTATGATACGTCTTCCAGATTGTATTTTGAACCGCTCACGGCGGAGGACGTACTCAATATCGCAAAATTAGAAGAAAATCCTCCAATTATACTGCAATTTGGCGGACAGACCCCGCTTAAACTTGCAGGAGAATTTGAAAGAAGAAAATTTAATATCCTTGGAACGCCCTATAAGTATATAGATATAGCTGAAGATAGGGAAAAATTTAAAGATATTATTCAAAAAATGAGACTTTTCCAGGCAGAAAGCGCAATGGCTTTTAATGAGGAAGAAGTTTATGCAAACTCTATTTCAATAGGGTTTCCGGTTCTCTTAAGACCTTCTTACGTTTTAGGAGGAAGGGCAATGGAAATTATTTATAACGAGAGTTCATTAGATAAATATATTAAAAAAATATTTGCTCAAGATATCTCTTTCCCAATATTAATAGATAAGTTTTTAGAAGATGCTATTGAGATGGATGTTGACGCATTATGCGACGGGGAAGATATTTATATCGCCGGCATAATGGAACATATTGAAGAAGCAGGAGTTCATTCCGGAGACAGCGCATGCTCTATGCCTGCATTTTCTTTAAACAATAGCATAATAGAACAAATAAAAGAAATAACAAAAAGGCTCTGTTTAGAGTTTCATATAATAGGATTAGTAAATATACAATTTGCTATAAAAGGCGATATTATATACATCATAGAAGTTAACCCGAGAGCTTCGCGCACGGTCCCTTTTGTCAGCAAAGCCACGGGGATACCAGTTGCAAAACATGCCACGCGTGTAATGCTCGGTAAAAAATTGAAAGATATAGGTTTAAAAGGATGCTTTAATATTGATTATTATTGCGTAAAAGAAGCCGTCTTTCCTTTTACAAAGTTTTCAAAAGTAGATCCTATGCTTGGACCTGAAATGCGTTCTACAGGAGAAGTTATGGGGATAGATAAAAGTTTTGGCATGGCATATGCAAAATCGCAGATAGCGTCCGGACAGAATATTCCTAAAAGCGGCAATATTTTAATAAGCGTAAAAGATGAAGATAAGAAATATTTAGAAGAACTTTGTACGCAATTAATAGGGATGGGTTTCAATATTATAGCAACCAAAGGCACTTCGGAATATTTAGATAAATTAAATATTAAAAATTTTAAAATAAATAAAGTTAAGGAAGGAAGGCCGCATATCATAGATGCGTTAAAAAATAAAGAAATTAATATGATTTTTAATACGCCAAGAGGTATGAAGTCGCTTGAAGATTCTTATGCTATAAGAAGAAGCGCAATTGAGTTTGCCATACCTTATTATACTACGATGAGGGGCGCATTTGCTGCTTCTTCAGCCATAAAATCGCTTAGAGAGGAAAAACTGTCTGTTAAACCCATTCAGGATTATTATAAAAGTGTATAAACAAAACGGCATAAAAATTTGACAGACATAAAGTAAAGCGGTAAAGTGAAGATAGCAAAAAAACAATGAAAATTTATTATTAATTATTTTTATATATTTTAAATAGCTATACGGTTACTTATGGAGGTGAGCTTTAATTGAGCATTAACAATGATTCTTGTCCTATTACTAAAGAAGGTTACGATAAAATTGTCAAAGACCTTAAAAGACTAAAATCTGTTGAAAGACCCGCAAATATATTAGCTATTGAGGAAGCCAGGGCGCACGGCGATTTGTCTGAAAATGCAGAGTATAGCGCTGCTAAAGAAAAACAAAGTTTTATTGAAGGTAAAATTATTGAACTTGAGGATAAAATAGCAAGGGCTCAAATAATCGATATATCAAAAATATGCGAAGAAAAAATTGTTTTCGGCGCAAAAATAAAACTTATGGATCTAGACGTAGGCACGAAAGTTTCGTATCAGATAGTAGGCGATACGGAATCAGATATAAGCAAAGGTAAAATTTCAATATCTTCGCCTATAGCAAAAGCTCTAATAGGAAAACGGGTTGGAGATGAAGTAACAATAAACGTTCCTAAAGGCAAACGGGAGTTTGAAGTTCTTGACATTGGTTACAATTAATGATATATATAATATATGGCGCATTCAATTATTTTAGTGAATAGCGTCTTAAATAATTATAATTATAATAAGAGGGAGGATTAATGGCTATAGATAAAATTGCAGTAGAAAAAGTATTAGATGAAATTAGACCGTCTCTTCAGTTCGACGGCGGAGACGTAGAATTGGTCGATATATCAGATGACGGTACGGTTAATGTTAGGCTTCAAGGCGCGTGCGCAGGATGCATGGGTTCGATGATGACTCTAAAAGGCGGTATAGAAAGAGTATTAAAAGAAAGAATACCGGAAGTTAAAGAGGTTAATGCAGTTTAGTTTTTTAGGCAAGCAATAAGTACAAAATAGACATAATATGAAAGACTATATATAATAATATAAAAAACGGTAAAACGCGATATTTCCATTTTTTGTTGACTGACTAGGGGGCGTTGTTTTATCGTTTTTTTAATGTTTGCTTATAATTTTTAATTTTATTACTTATCGATATACCATAATGTCATATTCTATTATCCATTTATATAAATCCGCCTATTAGATTTTCCCATGTTTAGGCATATTTCGTAAGGTATTGTGCCGGCATAATCCGCAATTTCTTCTACGGTTATTTTTTTACTTTCGCTTTCGCCAAGGATGATTACTTCGCTTTCTAATGATGCGTTTTTGATTTCCGTCATATCGACTATCGTCATATTCATAGTTATGATGCCTATTATATCGGCATATTGATTATTTATTATGACTCTTCCTTTATTAGACAGCATTCTTGGTATTCCGTTGTCGTAACCGGCATTAACAATGCCAATAATCATATCGCGGGGAGCCTGGAATGTTTTTCCGTAAGAAACAAAAGAGCCTTTTTTTATTTGTTTAATTTGGATAATATCTGTTTTTAACGTCATTAACGGTTTTAGATATGAATTTTTTGCATCGTATTTTTGCTTATCATTAGAAGACAACCCGTCTGCGTTACTATATTTAAACTGCTGATTTATGGGATTTATTCCGTATAAAGATATTCCGGGTCTGACCGAATTTGAAAAATCGTCTTTTATTTCAGAGCTAAGTATAGAGGAGCTTGCGCTTATATGACTGTATAGCGGTGTTAACTTTCTTATATATATTTTTTTTAAGATATTTTTATAATTATTTAGTTGAAATTGCGTATAATCAATATCAGATTCAGCAGAAGAAAAATGGCTGAAAATACCTTCAAATTCCAAAAAATTATCATTTTTTCTAATTTCTTCAATATAATCTAATGCTTTATATAATTCGTCATCTTTGAATCCAAGTCTATTCATTCCAGAATCGTATTTCAGATGCACGCGGACTTTCTTACGAGCTGTTTTTGCAGCTGCATAGACAGATTTGAGATAATTTAAATCATATACGCAAACAGAAATATCCATTGAGGCGGCGACCGGAATATCTTTTTCGTTGACGCCTGAGAGCATTAAAACTTTTGGATTGTTTAAGTTGCTTTTTAGCAGGACGGCATCTTCTAATTTGATCACCCCAAAAAAATTAATTCCTTCTTTTTTCAGGACCTGCGCAACTTCCAGTAAACCGTGTCCGTAAGCATCCGATTTTACGATTGCTATTATTGTTTTATTTTTATTGAATTCTAATAATTTTAATTGTTGAATATTATTAGATAAATTTTTTAAATTTATTTCCAGAGTTGCTTCTTTTATGTTCATCGCATTTTAACGTTAAAAAAAATATTAATTGATGTATTGAAGAAGTATTTTAAATTTTTATGTTTTGCCTATTTATAAACGTTATGTTTTGTGCTATACTTAACATAATTTATTATATTATTTATATCTTTGTAATTATAAAATATAATCATAAATAATGATA
>JAKAQK010000027.1 GCA_021822625.1 bacterium
GATCTAAAATTAAAATTGACTTTTTATCCGTAATTTTATATTATTGACAATTAACTTATATTTATAACATAATGGAAACAATAGATAATAATAAAAAAATAAATAACGAAATAAATAACGATTGATAAATAACAATATAAATAAATTTTTTGTAAACTAATTTAACTAACTTTAATAAATAATTAATAATTATATCATGATTGCTTTTTTAACGGTTGTTCTTATAGTTTCAGCTATTTTTCTTATAATCGTAATCTTAATGCAGCAGGGTAAGGGTCAGGAAATGGGTGCCGTCTTCGGCGGTAGTTCTCAAACAGTTTTCGGGGCTTCCGGAGCCGGAAATTTTTTAACCAAAACCACCGCCGTGCTTGCGGTAATTTTTCTCGGTTCGGCATTTCTAATAAGCTATATAACGGCAAAACAGGTTGCGCCAATATCTATAAAACACTATCTTTCTGCTAAAAAAACATCGGCAGTAAGCAAAAATGCAGTAAAAAAATCCGTCAGTTCAGATATTTCTAAGAAGGTTGCAGCCAAAAAAATTGCGGTAAATCATAACGGTATAGCCGCCGGCAAAAATAGCGCTCTTGTTAAAATGCCTGCAAAAAACAGTGCAGCCGTCAATAACGTTAATAATAAGACAGGCAATAAAGAAAAAAATAGTCACAGCAAAGGACATTAGTTATAATATATAAACTTGCAAGATGCAAAAGAATGCATTAAATTTTATTATGTTATTATTTTTAAAGCGGTAAAACTGCCGAAGTGGTGGAACTTGGTAGACACGCCATCTTGAGGGGGTGGTGGATAATATCCGTGCCGGTTCGATTCCGGCCTTCGGCACCACCTTTAAAAACATTAACCGATTAAAAATTTAATATACGTTTTTCAATAGTTCTGAATCTTCATTAAATTTTAATCTTATATATTTTTTAAAGTTATTAATCAATTCTGTTTTGTCATTACCATCTTCAGGATATGATACGCTTACATATCCTTCGTAAATATCATCCAAAAATTCTCTTATTCCGGCTTCTAAGTGTAAAACGCCTTCTTTATCTGTTCCTGGCAAAAATACAATAATTTCTTTTTCCTTTACAATCATGGAATCGGCAGTCCTCAGCGAACCGAGTATACTTTTGAAAATCTTATCGTCTACTGCAGATACGTTAAGCTTAATATACAACAGACTTAAGTAGTCGATAGACGTTATATTCTCTGAGAATTTTAAATCGTTCCTTATTCTTTTATACTCCGAAATTGTAGTGCCAAGCAATATTTCCAAAACAAAACTTTGTTCTGATTTCAACAAATAAGCCATGCTGTTATCTCTCTGTATATTATTTTATTAGTATTATTTTCTTATTATTCTTTCTTGTCCGATAATAATTTGATTAATATTAATTAAGATAAAAAATTATTACTTACGTGCAAATCCGTTTTTATTTTAATAAGTCGTCTAACAACTCTTGTTTTAGTTGCGGCTCTATTATAGAGCTGTAATTATATTCCGGATGATTGACGGTAATAAAGCTTTCGCCGGACTCAAATTGTTTTATCTCATCTTCGTTAAAATGAAATTTTAAAAAATGCACCATTTGAGTACGATTCGTTTTATAATCTAACGCGCTCTGTTTGTCGGCGACGCCCTTAATAACCACAACCCGCTGCTGCTGCTTGTTTATATCATCATTCAATTCATCATTTATATCTTTATCCGACTCGTCATATCGGCTATTTTTATGATTAATGCCCGTTATATGAAGTTCAACAAAGTCGTGAATACCGACTAATTTTGTTATCAGCTTCTTTCTTTCTTCATCGTCCGGTATTTCTATGAATAAAGTAAAAGAAAGTTCATTTTTTTGAGGCATTAACTCATTATATACATCAATTTCTTCCTGTATCTTTTCTTCAGAAACAATTCTTTCTGCCCTGAGCATTTCTTGAATTTGAAACAATAACGTTTGAAAATTTTCAAACGTTATTAAGAGTTTGTCGCCGATATGAATCCTTCTTTTCTCTTTTAACTGCAGCATATCTTTTATTCGCTGTTCTCTTTGTTTTTCATATTCATAAATATTTACAATATCTCTAATCTCAATTTTTCTCATATTAATATATTAACCCGAATAAGCTTTATATAAAATTTCAATCGGATGCTTGACTTTTTTGCCTGTTGCCATCTCAATCTGGTCGGAAGCCAGCGGACAATCCGAAATATAGTAATCCGCCTGCATTGCAGTCACATCTTCAAATAAACTTTTACCTACATCTAACGCATAGTCAAAGGTTTTTTTCTTCACACCGAATGTTCCGTCATGTCCTGAACATTTTTCTATAATTTTAACCTTGGTATCAGGAATAAGTTTTAATAGATTTACCGCTTTATAGCCGACATTAAGGGATTTTAAATGGCAATTGATATGATAGGCTATATTACCCATAGATTTTTTGAAATCGATATTAAATTTGTCATTTTTATATAGATTAAACAGATACTCGTTTATTTCATAAGTTTTCGCTGAAATCAGTTGTACGTCTTTATCGTCTGGAAGCAGCAGCGGATACTCGTGCTTAATCTGCATAGCGCAGGTCGGTACCGGCACTATTATGTCAAAACCGTCTTTGACATACTTTTTTAAATTCTTAACATTATATTCGGCTTTTTTTATTGAATTATTAATATCGCCCGTGTCATAAAAAGGTATGCCGCAGCATTGTATGTCCGGCAGCTCAATATATATATTATTTTTTTCTAAAACTTTAATTAAAGCTATTCCTCTTTCTAAAAAATTATAATTAAGCATGCATGTATAAAAAAGGACGACCCTTCCGCTAAACTGTTCTATAGGTTTTTTATCCGGCTTATAATTATTATGAAACCATTTTTCAAATGTTATTTTATTAAATACCGGTAATTTGGCTCTTTTATCTAAGCCCATAAAAGGTTCCATTATGGAGCGCACAGCCTTTGATGTATTAATTTTATTGACTATGGAAGCCATGGGAACTGATTTTTTACCCATACCGTCTGTATCGACAAGCAGCTTATCCTGAAACCTTGCTCCTTCTTTTTTAAATCTGAACGCTTTAAATCTGAGCGCTAAATGCGGAAAATCAATTTTCCATTCATGAGGAGGAGTAAAAGGACATTTAAAATAACACTGCTTGCAGTAAAAACATAAATCAAGCGGTTTTATCAATTCCGCTTTCGTCATAGCACCGACATCTCCGTCTTTTTTATCTACAACGTTGAATATTGCAGGGAAAGAAGGACAAAACCCAACGCATAATCTACAGCTTATGCATTTAAGATATACTCTTTTTATTTCTTCAAAAAGATTATCTTCGTTGAAAAAATTTGCGTCCTTTATATCAAAGTTTTGAGCTTCTTTCGGGTCGGCGCCGGCTTTGTACATTGATGCTCCTAATGATTTTTTTTAAATTTTTATAGTTATAACTATACATTTTCAACTAACGTTACTAATTATTTATTAATAATTTACTAATAATTTTTATCCATTATTATTAGCTATTATTAGTTTATTAATATTATATAAATATAAAGTTATATAAATCTTGCTCTTATTTTTTTTATTTAAAATTTTCAAGCAATTTTTGAAATCTTCCTGCATGGGATTTTTCCGCTTTTGCAAGTGTTTCAAACCATAAAGCAATGTCGTCAAAACCTTCTTCTCTTGCAGTTTTGGCAAAACCTGGGTACATCTCGGTATATTCATATGTCTCTCCGGCAAAAGCAGACTCCAACATTTCTTTTAAATCGCCCAGCGGTTTGCCGGTAGCCGGATCGCCGCCTTCATATTTTCTTAAATAATCTAGATGTCCGAAAGCATGACCTGTTTCTCCTTCTCCGGTCTCTCTGAAATTATTTGCAATATCCGGTTCGCCCTGAATGTCGGCTTCTTTTCCAAAATACAAGTACCTTCTATTTGCCTCTGATTCGCCTGCAAATCCATTTTTTAAATTTTCAAAACTCTTTGTTCCTTTTAATGTTTTAGCCATAACAGATAAAACCTCCAAATTTAGACTTATTTAATTTATTTTTAACTTCATTCATAATATAATGTTATTATATCGTAAATAATTTAATTGGCAATTGTTTTATAAAATATAAAAAGATTTTAAAATTTTGCGGCCGGCTTTTTTAAGCAATTTATAAATTATATATGCAACCCAAATAGATTAGTATGTTAGTAATTAACTAAGTAAATAAGTAATTGGATAATTGAATAAGTAAATAAGTAAATAAATAAATAAATAATTGGATAGTAATCGGATAATTGAATGAACGAATAAGTAAGTAAGTAAGTAATTAAGTAATTAAGTAAGTAATTAAGTAATTAAGTAATTAAATAAATAAATAATTAAGTGAGTGAGTGAGTAAGTAAGTAAGTGAGTAAATAAGCGTTAACTTTATATAACTATAAATTATGTTTGAAAAAATTTTTAATATAATCGGCAAAAAAATAAATATGAATAATAATAGATTGCGTGATGATAAATACAAAAAAAAATTTATAAATATAGATTTAATAAAAAACATACCGGACATACATTCCATTATTAACCCGGATAAGATAGAAAAAATCATAAAAACTAAAAGGAAAAGCGTCACTTTGGAAATTACCCCTTCCGCAACTCTTATCATAAGATTACCGTTAAATTATACCGAATCGGGCATTTATAATTTGTTAAAAAAAAATGAAAAGTGGCTAAATAAGAAATTTGAACTTATGGAATCTAAAAAACATATCGCCGGTGCGAAAAAATCATTTATCTCAGGCGAAAAATTTCTGCTTCTCGGAAAAAAATACACTTTAAAAATTATTAACGGCAATGAAAATGATTTTAAATTAGCGATAGATTCCGGAGATATCTCGGCTGCGCACTGCTCTTTATCTATATTGGATAATTTTTGTCTATTACATAATGAAAATTCTCAATCTTTATATCTTTTTAATATACCTTCTTTTCAAACGGAACACTTTATTCAGACGGTAAAGAATATCGGTCTAAAAATAGAGATTATACCTAAAAGTAAATGCTATAAGTATAAACATAAATATAACGATAAAAAAACAGATAGCAAAAGTGCAAATTATTCTACAAACAGCAGCACTTTTTACACTGCCGAAGATTATAGATTATTTTTTGAAAATTTTTATAAATATAAAGCGTCTATCGTAATATCGCAAAGGATTAAAGCTATCTCAGACATTCACGGTTTTCAATATAAAAAAATCTGCTTAACTTCCGCAAAAAAACGATGGGGTTCGTGTTCATATAACAATTGCATAAGAATAAACTGGAGACTAATAATGGCTCCGGCAGATATCATCGATTATGTAATAATTCACGAACTAGCGCATACGATACATAAAAATCATTCTAGAAACTTTTGGAATTATGTGGGTTTAGTAATGCCTGATTACAAAATCAGCATAAAATGGCTCAAAGATAACGGTCATCTGCTCAAATTAGATTGATTTTCAGAGCTGAATTTTATTATAATATATGTTTAACATTAATAATTGAAAATTAATAATTTTGATTTTTTTTATAAACAATTACATATACTGCATATGAATAAAATAATCTAATTTTCAAGAGGTGCATAAAATGTATTTTGGAAATAATTCAAACGACGGCATAAGGGCGGCTTACGGCTCAGGCGAAAGAGAAGGGCTATCGGATTTTTTCAGGGGTGTTTTTACATGGATGCTTTTTGGGCTGACTATTACAGGCGTTATTGCAGAATTAGTATCTTCTGATAAGCCGATGGTAATATTTTTGAGCACTCATGTCCTATTATTTTATATACTTATTGGATTACAGCTTGCCGCAGTTTTAGGACTTTCATTTGGTATTAATAAATTGCCTGCCGTTATGAGCGAAACCATTTTTGTTCTGTATGCTGCCCTCACCGGCATTACATTTTCTACAATTTTTCTAATTTATACATCACAATCCATAGGATTAGTGTTTTTTCTAACCGCATTTTCGTTTGGTTTGCTTGCGTTTATAGGCTATACTACAAAGAAAGATTTAACATCTATGGGCAATTTTATGTTCGTAGGTTTAATTGCGATAATTATAGCTATGTTTATTAACTTTTTTTTACACAGCAGCACTTTAATGTATATTATCTCTATACTGGGAGTTGTTATATTTTTAGGTTTGACAGCCTACGATATGCAAAAATTGAAACAGATTTACCTGAGCGGTTCTTTTGACGAAAGAAAAGAGACGGTCTTGGGCGCATTAACTCTTTATCTTGATTTTATAAACCTTTTCCTGATGCTTTTAAATTTATTTGGTCAGCGCAGGGAGTAAACTGCTCCTCAGCTGCATACGGAATTTTTTGGCAATGAATGTTAATTAAATAATATTATATATTATATTATCATATATAACGCACATAACGCGCTCTGCATTAATAGCTACGCTGCACGCACGTTAAAGCTGCAGCCATCCTCTGAACAAGAGAGAATGTGCAACTTATTCGGAAGAAGATTAAGAAATAAAATTAATATTTGCTATCGATTTGCTTTTTTCGCCTGATTCTTTCATAAGCAGCACAAATTCTTTTAAAAATGCATTATTATATAGTTCTCTGTGTAAAATCATATTGTTTAAAGCGTCTTTTTTTTCTAATTTAATTTTATTTGGCAACTCCCGCGTAAGCGAATCAAACATGTTGACAATTATAAGTATTTTACCGAAGATAGAAATATTTTCTTCCATTTTAGCGTATGGATACCCTGTCCCGTTTGACGCTTCGTGATGTTCAATAACGGCATTTATAATATTGTCGCTGTCAACCTCATTTTCTATTAAAATTTCTTTTGAATAAATAGGATGCTTTTTTATTTCATTTAATTCTTCTTCGGTCAAATTTTGTTTCTGCAGTAATTGTTGCGGAATTTTTATTTTTCCTATATCATGTACTAATCCCGCCAATCCTATCTCGTACAACGATACTTTATTAGAAAACCCTAATCTGCCTGCAAGAGTCATAGCATAAATACTGACGTTCATTCCATGCCCAACTTCACCGGCATTGTACTGTGACATATTAATAATATTAACTAAAGCAAGTTCGCTCATTAAAATATATTCCACCATGGTTTCAATGACCTGCTTCAATTGTTCTTTGACATCTTTTACGTTTCCGGTAGTCATTATATATTGCGCATATATTTTTGAATAATTGTAAATATTCACAGCTTTATCTTCAAAACTTTTATTATCGGCATATGCAATGTTCTTCATATGTTCTATCATGTCCTCATCATATTTTTTTTTATCTTCTTGTTTAAGATACAGATTGTGAACACCGTTGTTTTTCAGTCTTAAAACATCATTATTAGAGAATATCAGCGCTTTCGTTCTGTATAAAACATATCTGTCGCCTATTTTGATATATAGCGGATAATCAGAATTTTTACCATATATGAGGCTCTCTATTATTATCGGCAGATAATTTTCTTTTTGCATATAGTTTTATATAAGTTGGCAGAACATTATTATAAAAAATTATAAAAATTAAAATAATCGTAACTTAAAATAATCTATTTATTATTACATACAGTCTGCACTTATCTATTTTTTAAAGTAATAAGATTTGCAAAGTAAGAGGATTTGCAGACTATTCCTAAAAATAAATAGAGCAAATACAACTCGGCATCGTTTTTATCATTATTATATTATTAATCGGTTATATAAACCATGTAAATAAACTGCTTCAATACAATACAGGAAAACATCAAATTAAAACAGCGTCTAACCCTTTTTTCTTGACTGCCTCCACAAAATCTTGAGCGTCGGCTTCAGAACCGACGATAGCGCCGTAATGCATAGGGATGGCAACTTTTGGATTAATAGTTAAAGTAGCGTCAAGAGCCTCTTTAGGGGTCATTACATAAGTTCCGCTTACCGGAATTAGCAAAATATCAATATTTTCATCCTTTAAATTTTTCATTTCAGGAATATTATCCGAATCTCCAACATGATAAATCTTTACATTGTTAATAAGTATTATAAACCCTAATTTTTTATCTTCTTTAGGATGATATACTATGCCGCGTTCTCTAAATTTGTTGATATTATAAGCAGGAACTCCTTTTATGTGGATTCCGTCATAATCAATTGAATCTCCCGGGTTAATTGTCACAACTTTATTTGCTAACTGGTTTCCCAGTGCTTTCTCCGTCATTTCATTCATAAATAAAATAGTAGATTCTTTGATTATTTTTCTTATATCATCTATTGAAAAATGGTCGAAATGTTCATGCGTTATAAGAATATAATCAGCCTTAGGAAGGTTTTCTTCTATTCTAAATGGGTCAAAATAAAGATTAATTTTACCGTTTGAAACTAAAAAACAGTCATGAGCGATTCTTTTTATAGTAATATCTTTATAAGTATACACGGCAATATATCCTCCTTTAATTTACATTAATTATTATTTCAAACAAAACAAATCAAATTTAAATTTGAAATTCTAACATTATAGTAATATAATGAATTAGGTTGATATTAATTGATATTATGTTTTTATCCATAATTTTTATTAATATAACATAATATGATACTCTGTTGAATATTACAATAAAATAATAAAGATAGTTAATATTATAATTTGTATTTTATTATTATATTATTAACATTATCAATATATATAATATATAATATTTATAATAATTATCAACATATTTTTATAACTAATATGCTAAAATTTCACTAAATGCTCTGCATTATGTTAGATAATCCGTCTTTATTTAATTTTTATTTCATTTATTTCAATTATATTTCAACATAGGGGGTAATTAGAATGGCTTCTTTAAGAATTGCGATTAACGGTTTTGGCCGTATAGGCAGAAATGTTTTTAGAATTTTTCAATCTAAAATAGAGGCTGGCGAAGATATTGAAATCGTCGCAATAAATGACATAACTACGCCTAAAGCGCTTGCTTTTTTGCTAAAATTTGATTCCATTCACGGCAAAGCAAACTTCGAAATAGGGTATGACGATACAAATATTTATGCTAATAAAAGAGATTCTTTAATCACGGCTATTAAAGACCCTTCCGAACTGCCGTGGAAAAAACTTAACATAGATTTAGTTGTTGAATCTACAGGATTGTTCACGAACAGGGAAAGCGCATCCAAACATCTTGCAGCCGGGGCGAAAAAAGTCTTAATTTCAGCTCCTGCGCACAATCCGGACGCTACTATCGTGCTTGGAGTAAATCAAAATATATATGATAAAAATAAACATACGATAGTTTCTATGGCGTCGTGCACAACAAACTGTCTTGCTCCGGTTGCAAAGGTGCTTAATGATAATTTTATTATAGAAAAAGGCAATATGACGACGGCGCATTCCTACACCAATGACCAAAGAATTCTGGATCTTCCGCATAAAGATTTCAGAAGAATGAGGGCTGCAGCCGTTTCTATAATACCTACCACGACCGGCGCTGCAAAAGCAATTTGTGAAGTCTTGCCGGAATTAGAGGGAAAATTGGACGGCATGTCTTTAAGAGTTCCTACGCCGGACGTGTCAATAAACGATTTAGTATGCTTGGTCAAGAAAAATACAACGGTAGAAGAAGTAAATGAAAAATTCATAGAGGCTTCGGAAAATTCTATGAAAGGAATTCTGGCTTACAGTGAGGAGCCTTTAGTTTCAATAGATTATAGAGGCGACCCTCATTCATCTATTGTAGATTCTTTAACGACAAAAGTTATACAGAATAATTTGGTTAAAGTTCTCGCATGGTACGATAATGAGTGGGGCTATTCAACAAGAATTACCGATTTAAGCACCTTTATGTTCAGATAATTCAATATTAAATAATTACAGGCGGTATTATTATCAATAACCGGCTTATTAATTTATAAAGGATTAATAACTTTTAATCTCATACGGCATTTTATTCAATTTTGTATGTACGCCGTAAGAATTAAGCTTGATATCTTAACATTATAATAATAAAATAAGGGTAAATTTATAAAACTGCTCAACTATTATATTTATGGATAATATTGTATATATAGATGAAATCGAAATAAAAAATAAAACTCTTTTGATAAGAGTTGACTTCAATGTGCCTTTGGACTCAAACGGTAATATAACGGATGATTCCCGAATAAGAGCGGTATTACCGACAATAAATTACTGCCTTGACGAAAAAGCAAAGATTGTGCTTATGTCTCATATGGGACGGCCTAAAGGGAAACCGGTTCCTGAACTTTCACTTCTCGTTGTCGCAAAAAGGCTCAGCAGACTTTTGGACAAAGAAGTCAAATTTGTTAACGATTGTATAGGGGAATTAGCAGAAAATGCCGTAAAATCTAGTTCTTACGGGGATATTATGCTTCTGGAAAATTTACGGTTTCATTCCGAAGAAACTGCCAATGACGATAATTTCGGTAAAGAACTTGCATCATTGTGCGATATATATGTCAACGATGCTTTTGCAACGGCACACCGCTCGCATGCTTCAAATGTTGCGGTGACAAAATACGTCAACACCTGCGCGGCCGGTTTCCTCATCAGAAAAGAGCTTAATTACTTCAGAAGAGCAGTAGAAAACCCGATGCGGCCGTTTGTGGCAATTATAGGCGGGGCAAAGGTCTCAGGAAAGATTGAAGTCCTCTCTAATTTAGCTGAAAAAGTCGATAAATTAATTATAGGCGGCGCCATGTCAAATACGTTTTTAAAGGCTTTAGGTCACGACATAGGCGCTTCGTTAGTCGAAAACGATATGGTTGAATACGCTAAAAAAACATTGAATAAGATAAAGGAAAAAAAAATCAAACTTTATCTGCCTGTCGATGTTGTAGTAGCAGATAAGTTTAAACCGGATGCAGAATCCAAAGTTACAACGGTTCAGGAAATTCCGAAAGATTGGCTGGCATTGGATATCGGACCTGCAACGGTAACATTATTTTCAGAAGCTATTCAAAATGCAAAAACAATCGTGTGGAATGGTCCGATGGGCGTGTTCGAATTTGATGCATTCAGCAGAGGCACATATGCAATGGTATCGAATGTTGCAAACGCATATGCACTCACAATAGTCGGCGGAGGAGATACGGACGTCGCTCTGCACAGAGCAGGCGAATTTGCCAAAATGTCTTATGTTTCCACGGGAGGAGGAGCATTTCTCGAACTGCTTGAAGGTAAAGTTTTACCTGGGATACAGGCTCTTATAGAATGTTCTAAAAAAAACAAATTGATGCCTGAACCTGAACAACAGTTATAAAATTGCAATATAAAAATTGCTATATAATAAAATATATAATCATATAATAAAATGTGTAATCTTTTCGTAAAAAATAAATAATCATACATATATGAAGAAAAAATTATTAATTTTAACTGCCATATTCATTCCAATTCTTATTATTGACCAGTTCACAAAGTATATAATAGCTAAAAATATTTCTTTTTACGGAAAAATTACCGTTATAAAGCACTATTTTAATATAGTACATGTTAATAATACGGGTATAGCTTTCGGCATTATGGGGAACGCATCTAAATATATCATAATATTTTTCACGTTTGCCATTATAATTGCGCTAATTTATATTTTGCTAAAAGTTAAAATAAATACAAATCTTTTTATAATTTCTTCTTCATTAATCATATCAGGCGCTTTTTCTAATTTAATCGACAGGATTGTGCAGGGATTTGTGGTCGATTTTATAGATATCCATATATATCAGTATCACTGGCCGAGCTTTAACGTTGCCGACAGTTGCGTGGTTGTTGGGACAATACTTTTTTTCCTATCAATAATTAAATATATCTGATAACATCTTCAAATCAGTCAAGATGCTCACTTAATTTAGGCTTTAAGAGAATGTTTTTTGCGAGAAAGTCATAATTTTTTTCTGCATAATTAAACGCTTTTAAGTCTTTAATATTATATTTAATATTACCGACATTTATTTCTCCTAAAACCAATCTAAAAGCCGATGACCATGCGCATGAAGTAAATTTGTTATTATATCCGCCACCGCCCAGCCATATTTTGTTTACGTTTTTTTTACTAATAGTTTTAATTATATTTAAGTAACCTTTTAAAGACAAATCTAAATGGGATAATATATCAAATTTTGACGAATCTGCTCCTATCTGCGCAATTACGACATCAGGTTGAAATTCATCGAATACGGTATTAAAAACTTTTTTAAAATTTGACAAGTATGTGTAATCGTCGGTACCGGGGTAGAGCGGGAAATTTATTGAATCATTTTCTTCAATATAGCCTGTACCAGGAAACAAAAAATCGCCGCTTTCATGGAACGACATTATTGATAAATTTTTTTTGTTTACGGAATTGTTTTTGAAAGCGCATGCGACTCCGTCGCAAAAATGCGCATCAATATCCACGTACAATACCTTTTTTTTATAATTTAATAATCTCAATATTGCATAAACAGGATCGTTTACAAAACAAAATCCCCATGCCTGATTTTTTTTTGCGTGGTGAAGCCCGCCGGGGAAATAAAAAACGTCGGAATAATTTTCTTTTACAATCAAATCTGCGGCTAAATTTACTGCGCCTATATGAATGGATGATGTAGAAAAAATACCTTTAAAATAAGGATTGTCAGGCGTACCTATTCCATATTTATTAGGTATATATTTTGTTTTATCATTTTCAATTTCATAAAGATACCTGATGTAATCTTCGCCGTGATATAAACTCATTTCTTCGAGTGAAGCAGGTTCTGCAATAAAATTTTCGTATGCGCCTTTTGAATATTTTTTAATTTTTTGCATAGTATAAATAATGCGTTCTCTCTTCAAAGGATGATATTCGGCATATTTATATTTTTCTAATTCTTGATTATATAACAATGCTATTTTTTTCATATTTTTTTTATACATGCGATTTTTTATATTATTTTTTATTATTTTATTTTATTAAGATGTCCGTTCTCTTAAAATTGTTATTTGAATAAATTGTGATATAATTACTATTAGATACACTGAGTACTGACTGCTATATTGTATCAAATAATTTTAATAAAATCTGCTATGTTAACAATGAAAACAAAAACAAAATGGGAATAAAAACAATTTTTTTAGATATAGGCAGTGTTTTGTTGACCAACGGCTGGGATACTAATTCAAGAAAATCTGCAGCCGAAAAATTTAATTTAGATTATAATGATTTTTCTGAAAGGCACGGTTACTTATTTTCGCTTTATGAAGAAGGAAAGATTACGTTAGATAATTATCTTGATAAATCAATATTTTATACTGAACGGGAATTTTCCAAAACTGATTTTAAAAATTTTATGTTCAGCCAGTCGCGCGCTATTCCGGATATGATAAATATGTTTCATGTATTAAAATCCCGCCATAAATTTAAACTTGCCTCTCTTAACAACGAAGGACTTGAACTTTCTCTTTATCGCGTTAAAACGTTTGAATTAGACAAATTATTTGACTTTTTTGTAACATCGTGTTTTGTGCATTTGCGAAAACCTGATGAAAATATATATAAACTTGCCTTAAATCTTGCATTTTCAAAACCTGAAGAATGTATTTTTATAGACGACAGGTATTTTAACGTCGAGACAGCCGCTAGTCTTGGCATTAACGCCTTCCGCCATATAAGCTACGATACAACAAAAAAAGAACTGGAACAATACGGATTTAGTTAATTAAAACAATATGACAATATGAAAAATATAGTAAATTATTGCTTTACCCCTTATAAATCAATAAATTATATTTAACCGTCCGATATATATTTAATAATAATATTGTTAAATAATTTTAATTAAATAAAGGAGGTTACTGCCAATGAGCGAAAAAGAATTAGAAACCATAAATTCATTCTGGAGAGCTGCGAATTATTTAGCCTGCTGTACTATCTATCTAAAGGATAACGCAATGTTAAAAGCGCCGCTGAAACCTGAACATATCAAACCGAGATTGCTCGGACACTGGGGAACTACACCCGGTTTAAATTTTATTTACACGCATTTAAATAATCTTATAAATCATACCGATGCCGATATCCTTTTGATAATAGGTCCCGGACATGGAGCTCCGGCAATACTTGCAAATACATATTTAGAGGGAACTTTATCGGAGCATCATACTGAAATTTCACAAAATGCCTACGGAATGAATCAGCTGTTCAGAAAATTTTCAACGCCGTACGGTTTCCCGAGCCATGTCGGTCCGCATATCCCCGGTTCAATGCACGAAGGCGGAGAGTTGGGGTATTCATTAGTTCATGCTTTCGGAGCGGCATTTGACAATCCTGATCTTATCACGGTATGCGTTGTAGGAGACGGTGAGGCTGAAACAGGACCGTTAGAAGGAAGCTGGAAATCCGTTGATTTTTTAAATCCGGAAAGAGACGGTGCCGTCCTTCCTATTTTACATTTAAACGGATATAAAATAGCCGGCCCTACAGTTTTAGGCAGAACCGATGACGAACATTTAAAGAATTTGTTTTCCGGTTATGGCTACGACGTGTTTTTTGTAGAAGGAGACGACCCGTTTGAAATGCACAAAAAAATGTCTGAAACCCTTGATACTTGTTATAAAAATATAGTTGCAATACAAAAAGACGCCAGGGAAAACGGATTTAAAACAAAACCTGCTTGGCCCATGATAATATTAAGAACTTTAAAAGGATGGACATGCCCCAAAGAACTTGACGGTTTGCCTTTAGAAGGCACGTTTAGGGCTCATCAGGTACCTATAACCGATGCCGTACAAAATCCTTCCCATCTCAAACTGCTTGAAGGATGGATGCGCAGTTATAAGCATAATGAACTTTTTGATGAAAATGGCGTATTGATAAAAGAATTTGCCGATTTTATTCCTAAGAAAAATAAAAGAATCGGCGCAAGCCCTTACGCTAACGGCGGTTTCCTTCTTGAAGATTTAAATCTTCCCGATTTTACGCAATATGCGGTGGACGTAAAAACTCCAGGAACAATAACTTTAGAATCTACGAGAAGACTTGGCGAATACGTAAGGGATATCTATAAAAAAAATCCTAAAAATTTCCGTTTAACCAGTCCTGATGAAACGGCATCCAACCGACTTTACGGAGTTTTTGAGGTTACAGACAGATGCTCTGTTAATCCTGTCATAAAAATTGATGACCATGTATCCGCAAATGGGAGACTCATGGAAGTCCTATCGGAACATTTATGCGAAGGATGGCTTGAAGGATACCTGTTAACCGGCAGGCACGGCATTTTTATAACTTATGAGGCATTTGCAACCGTTGTTGATTCTATGGTTACTCAATTTGCAAAATGGGTTGAAATAGCTCAGGAATTTCCATGGAGAAAACCTATAGCTTCTCTTAATATAATACTTTCTTCTCATGTGTGGAGGCAGGACCATAACGGATTTTCGCATCAAGGACCGGGTTTTATCGATAATATAATAAATAAAAGGTCATCAGTCGCCAGAATTTATTTGCCGCCTGATGCAAATACGCTATTGGCAGTCATGGACCATTGCCTGCGTTCTAAAAACTACGTAAATGTTATTATTGCAGGCAAACAGCCTGAGCTTCAATGGCTTGATATGGAATCGGCAAAAAGACACTGCCAGAAGGGAATTTCTGTATTCGATTGGGCGGGCAATAAAGACGACGGAAACCCAGATATAATTTTTGCCTGCGCCGGCGACGTTCCGACTTTAGAAACTATTGCCGCCGCATCTTTGCTGAAAGAGTACGCCCCGGAACTTAAAACAAGAGTAATAAACATAGTAGATTTAATGACATTAAGTCCTGCAGAATATCATCCTCACGGAATAGATCCGGATGTTTTTCTCAATCTTTTTCTTGAAAATACCCCTGTTGTATTTGCATTTCATGGATACATCAGGATAATTCACGACCTCGTCCACGGAAGACCCAACTCTGAACGCTTTCATGTGAGAGGCTATATGGAAGAAGGTGCTACGACTACGCCGTTCGATATGGTAATAAGAAATAAAATGAGCAGATTTGATTTGGCTATTCTTGCTTTAAAAAATGTTCCCGACTTTGAATCAAAATATATAGATTTGATTGCTAAATTAGAAGAAAAAATAAGCGACAACAAAGTATATGTTAAAACAAATCTTAAAGATATGGATACAATCGAAAACTGGACGTTATCGTAAATTTATTCATAAAAAAGTCTATATTTATTTATATCCTTTTTTATGATAATATTATTAATTATAAAATTTTGAAACTCCCTGCTATATTTTATAATAGGGAGTTTTTTTATTGATAATTCTTTAACAGCTTATATATTTTTTTTATTTTTATTTTTTGCTTTTAACTATCATTTAAATAAATTAATTAAACCTATAAAAAATAGCAGATACTATCTATGGAACAGGAAAAAAGTTATGATTTTTATTCAATAGAGAAAAAATGGCAAAATAAGTGGTATAACGAAAAAACATATTCCGTTGAAGACCTGCCTCTTGATAATGTAAATGTCGGCATCAGCGGTAAAAATAAACAAAAATTTTATTGTCTTGAAATGTTTCCTTATCCTTCCGGAAGGATTCATATGGGACACGTCAGGAATTATTCCATAGGTGATGCTATAGCCAGATATAAAAGATTAAAAGGCTATTATGTCCTGCATCCGATAGGTTTCGATAGTTTTGGACTGCCCGCCGAAAATGCAGCGATAAAAAATAACACTAATCCTAAAGAGTGGACGCTTAAAAATATTGAAACAATGGAGGTTCAGCTTAAGAAACTTGGACTTTCTTACGACTGGGACAGAAAAATCATAACATCCGATAGTTCTTATTATAAATGGGAACAGCTTTTTTTTATTCAAATGTATAAAAAAGGTCTTGCATATAAAAAGCTTTCACGCGTTAATTGGTGTGAATCATGCCATACTACCCTTGCCAATGAACAGGTTGAAAACGGAAAATGCTGGCGGTGCGGCAATGAAATTACTATCAAAAACATGGAACAGTGGTTTTTTAAAATTACGGACTATGCAGAAGAACTGCTTTCAGAATTAAATAATCTCAGCGGCTGGCCGGATAAAGTAAAACTAATGCAAAAAAATTGGATTGGAAAAAGCGAGGGGTTGAGTGTACTTTTTAAAATATATGCCGAACAAACGCATCTTGAAATATTCACAACAAGACCGGATACTATTTTTGGCGCAACGTATCTTGCTATTTCACCGCTGCATCCGCTCGCTAAAGATTTATTGAAAACCGAAGACGCCAAGGTTAAAACTGAAGAATTAATCCGAAAAAGTCTAATTTCAAAGGAGCTTAACGAAAAAGAAGGTGTTTTTACTGGCTCTTATGCTATTAACCCATTTAATGGGCAAAAACTTCCTATTTATATCGCAAATTTCGTTCTAATGGATTACGGAACAGGAGCAATAATGTCGGTTCCAGCTCATGATGAAAGAGATTTTGAGTTTGCAAAAAAATATAATATTGAAATAAAACAGGTTATTAAAAATAAAAGCAATAAAAAGACTTCTCTAAATATAAAAAAGGACGAAATTAAGAGAAACGAAAACGAATCTGACGATAAAATTAAAGAGGACGAAATTAAGGAGCTCAAAAAACCGTTCTTAGAAGGTGGTATTTTAATTAACTCTTCTATATTTACAGGTTTAACATCCGAAGAAGCTAAAAAAGCCATCTCCTTAGAAGCAGAAAAAACAGGCATCGGTAAACGTGTCATAAATTATAGATTAAAGGATTGGGGAATTTCAAGACAAAGATACTGGGGATGCCCTATTCCTATTGTATATTGCAAGAAATGCGGCGCCGTACCGCTACGCGAAGAGGATTTGCCGTTGGAACTGCCTGAAAATGTGACATTTACCGGCAAAGGCGAATCTCCGCTTGCAAAATTAGAATCGTTTATTGATGCGCGCTGTCCTATATGCGGAGGACAGGCTAAAAGGGAAACCGATACTATGGACACTTTTGTAGAATCTTCATGGTATTATGCAAAATATACTACAAAATCAAAATCAGATTTGCCGGTTAATTCGAACGGCAATTCAAATTTACGTTCTGCAAATAATTGCAACAGCGGTTCTAATTCTAATTCTAATTCTAATTCTGCTTCCGCTGTTAGCCAATCTTCTTTTAAACAATATCCTTTTGATAAAAAGGCGGCAAATTACTGGCTTCCGGTTGACCAGTATATAGGAGGGGTTGAACATGCGGTAATGCACCTTTTGTATGCAAGATTTTTTATCAAGGTTTTAAGAGATTTAGGGTATCTGAATGTTAATGAACCTTTTAAAAATTTATTGACGCAGGGTATGGTAGTAAAAGACGGTTCTAAAATGTCAAAATCAAAAGGCAACGTTGTTGACCCTGATGACCTGATAAATAAATACGGCTCCGACACGGTCAGGCTTTTTTCGCTTTTTGCAGCCCCTCCGGAAAAAGACCTTGAATGGAATGACAAAGGGGTTGAGGGCTCTTACAGATTTATTGTTAGAATATATAAAATTATACTATTATATGAACATTATTTAACTAATACGGCAATAAAAGAACAGAAAAAATTTAACGAGCCTAAAGAATTTCAAAAGATTAGAGAAAATAAAGAAGACGAAAATTTTCTTAAAGGTGCAGATATTGAATTAAAAGAGATTAATAATGAATTGAATGGTATAATAAAAAAATCTGAAACTGAAATGGATGGAAGATTTCATTTTAATACAATAATAAGCTCCTGCATGGAATTAGTCAATAAAATTTATGAATACGATAAAAATAAAAACCAAAATGATTTAACTGAAAGCGATGCATATTTATTGAAACATATTTTAAATTCTATTTTAATAATATTATATCCGTTCATTCCGCATGTTTGTTCAGAGTGTTTTGAAATTTTAGGCGGCGGCGCAGCTACTGCAAATATTGAATATGCAGGATGGCCTAAAATTATGGAAACAGGCTATAAAATTGACACGTGTAATATTGCGGTACAGATAAACGGTAAGCTGAGGTCTCAAATAACGGCGAATATAGATTTAGAACAGCAGGATATTCTCAGTTTATCATTGAAAGACGACAAAATTAAGAAAAACATCTCCGATATTTCTTTGGTTAAAAAATCTATATATATAAAAAATAAACTGATTAATATTATTATTTAGCCGGGTTATTCAAAGTATCTAATTTTTAAAGATGTATTTAATAATATATAATATACAATATAAAGCTGATAAAATTAACAATTAATAATTATTATTCACCCTATTATTTATACACTATGTGAGATTATCTCCGTTTAACGGTGTTATTTAAGATTATTATAAAAAAATTATTATTAAAAAATTTAGCAACAATTATGTTTTTAAAAAGACTCCTTATTTTAATATTTATTCTTATGCCTCCGCTGCTCTTGTCTGCGTGCGGATATTCATTGCTTAAACAGACAAACGGGACGGCAGGCGCTTTCGGAACCGACGGCGCAGAGGTAAGTTCAAAGAATAATGCAGATATTTATTCGCCTATTTACGGAAGTTATTCAAGTATAAAAAACATTTATATTAAACCTTTTAAAAATCTGACATATAAAAGCGGGATAGGCGTATACTTTTCAGACAATATAGCTTATTATCTAAACTCATCTACCGACATGTTCAGTTCAAATAAGAATAATGCGCAATATTACCTTACCGGCAGAATAATTTCTATTAATAATTCTGTTATATCATACACAGGCGTTGCAGCAGCCGTCCAGTATTCAATTTCAGCAACGGTATCAATAAATTTATATAAAACATCAGAA
>JAKAQK010000162.1 GCA_021822625.1 bacterium
TCCGATCTTGAAATTTATAAAAAAATCAAACAAATTAAATTATTTATGGATTGCTTTTCTAACTTTTTTTACAATTTTTGGATTTGCAGTCAATAGTCTGCTTGCAAGAATAGCGCTGCATAATAGCGTATTAAGTCCATTGACTTACAGTTTGCTGCGTCTTGGAAGCGGAGCGTTAACGCTTTTTTTAATAATTTATTATAAACAAATTAAACTTCCGAAACCAAATTATTTATCGGCACTTGCATTATTTGTATATGCGTTTTGTTTTTCTGTAGGCTATATTGAAATCGGCGTCGCAGTCGGAGCTCTTCTTGTGTTTTCCGCCGTTCAATTCACAATAATTGGAGATGCAATATTAATTCACAAAGAAAAACTTTTTTTATTGCAATGGTTAGGCGTTATAATTTCAATGGGAGGTTTTATTCTGCTTGTATATAAAGGTTTATCCGTTCCTAAAAATTTTATCGGGTATTTCGGGGCTGTCATGATGGTTATTTCCGGAATAGGATGGGGAATTTATACATTAAAAGGTAAATTTGAAGGACAATATTTATTAAGAACAGCATCCAATTTTATCTATTCTTTAATTTATTTCATTCCTTTTATAATAATATTTGCGTTTTTCAAAAATGGATTTATTAATTTGCAATATATTAATACGCCTTATATTTATTTAAAGCCGATAATTTTAGGCGTCTTATCCGGGGTAATATTTTCGGCGCTATTTTATGTGCTATGGTATAAGGTAGTAAAAAAATTATCCCGTGTTTTATCATCCTCTGTTCAGTTATTGACGCCTGCGGTAGCGGCAATTTTAGGCATAATATTGTTAAACGAAAAAATATCGTTAAATTTTTTTATTTCGGCTATTTTAATATTAGGCGGTATTATATTCGTCGTGCTTAAAGAAAAAACAGCGGAGGCAAGAGAAGAGACCATTGAAGATTTAGAAGAAACATTTGATAAATAATAAAGGAGAATTCAAAAATGCAAAAAATGTCTGTTATTGTATCTAACGACGCATTCGATGCAATATTAACGCCGTTTGATTTTATACATCTGGGAACTGCTATTTATGATGAAATAAATGTTTTATTTGTCGGGTTTGCCGCAAGACTTATGACAAAAGAGGGTATAAAAACTGCCGAAGATTATTTAATCCATAAAAATATGCTTGGTGAATTAAAGGAAGGTTTAAGAAGGATAGGGCTGCCTGATAATTTATATTCATTAATTAAAGAACTAAAGCGAACAGAAGGGATGAATTTTTATATCTGTTCAAATGCCGCCGCTAAATTTTCTATAACAGATGAAATGTTGTTGCCTGAAATTGACGGTATAGTAGGAGCCGCTTGGTTTTTAATCGAAAAGGCAAACAAATCGGAAATATTTATGCAATTTTAATTTTATAATTATTAATTTTTTTATTTATCAATTTAATAAATTTAATTGATATTAATAAATTTTAGCAGTTTTTTGCAATTATGGAAGTTTAATTTTAAAATCTTGCTTAAAATATAGGTTTATTATACTAATTAAACCCCATTTAAAACGTTATTTAAATCTATTAGACTTATTAATTTTATTTTTTATTCTTATCTATTTTGTATGTATATTTTAAATATAGTTATACTTTCTATAACGGGAATAATAGTCGGCGCAGCCACGGGTCTCATAGGGGCATCAGGAGTTATAATAGTCGTTCCAGTCCTTTCTTTTATATTTAATGTGCCAGTTTCAACAGCAATAGGTACAAGCCTTTTAATTGACGTTATAGTCTCATTTTCGGTGACTGCAACGTATGCCCTCAAAAATAGAGTTAATTATCGCATCGGCATACCTACAATGATAGGAGCTATAATAGGCGCTCAGTTCGGCGCATATATCTCTGTCAGTATGCCGCAGAGGCTTTTAGAAATAATATTCGGTATATTCATGCTGTTAATGGGTGCTTTTTTCTTAAAAACAAAAGGAAAATATCAAGAAAAAAGGGTTTTCTATTTTGAGGGTCCACGCATAAATTTTATAATTATACTTATTTTTGGTTTTATTATAGGAATTCTTGCAGGTCTTCTCGGCACAAGCGGAGGCGTATTATATATGCTTGTGTATATTATAGTCTTTGGATTAGCAATAAAAGATTCAATAGGAACGTCGACGCTTGTTATGATTATAGCCGCATTAAGCGGAGCTATCGGTTATATCGCTTTAAAACATATAAATTTATTTGATGCATTTTTTATAGGGATTATCGCAATTCCTTCAGGAATTTTGTTTGCAAAAATTGCAATTAAAAGCAAAAAAGGAACGCTTATTATTATTTTAGGTATTACTTTGCTTGCAGTAGGACTTTCAATGCTATTTCATTAAAATTTCGCGGTTTATTTTTTGCCAAAAAAAATCCGGTCTCTTTCGAGACCGGACCACCTTTAGGAGGAGTGATGGAAAACTTATAAAAACTTATAGTTATTAGTTAGTTATTAGTGATTATGTGAATTAAATAAAATTACCTATAATTGCCGTAAAGCCTCCTTGCTTTAGCAATGGGAATATAAGGCAATATTTTTATAGAAATATAAGCCCTGATATTTTATTATGTTGAATCATTGTTTTAATATAAATTGATTTCCCGCTTGTCAGGTTTAGTCTCCACATATAAAATTTAAATCCGGCTTGTTTTAGCGCAGCCAAATATTTAATATTGTAACCGTTTTTTAATTGTAGTTTAGTATTGAGAGAATTAGATACCTTATTAAATTTAGTTTTAGTCACCACCGATTTAAACGAAGATGAAACGGTTGACCTAAATTTTGTATAATTCTTTTTTGCCAGAGCTTTTATCGCTTTAGACACTACCTTTTTGACGGTTTTAATTTTCGCAGGACTCACCGCAAGTCTTGCAGGTTTATTTGTATTATTAATAGCGGGCGTGTTAGGTCCCGGTGGCGTTGCCGCCTGGTTATTCGGCTGAGGCGCAGAACCGTTGGAAGGATATTGGCTTGCTGCGGGCAGCGGAGCTGAACTGCCTGAAGTTAATAAATTTGCGTTTGCATTTGCGCTGAAAGCAAAAAAAGATACTAAAGCTAATAAATAAATGAGAAACTTCATTTTGATGACCTCCGTTAATTAGTTTGATTGTTTATTTAAACGGCAAATAAGCATATTGTCGTTTTATGTTTATTTTATGCCGTATACCACCATACCGTCGCGGTGCGTATCATAAGAATAAATAATCGGCAGTTAAAATTAGTGTTAGTTAAGCTAAATTAAAATTAATCGTTATATAATAATTATATGTTAAATAATATTATTAATTTTATAAGTTTATTAATAATAATTAATATTTGAATTTGTTATATGCCATATTTTTAGGCTAACACAAAAATTAATGCTTGTCAAACATATAACCCTTATTTGGATGTCATATTAATATCATCTCAATATCGCTATATTGTTAAAAATAAAGCTAAAATGCAATTAATATAGTTAAGATATTTTTTTATTTTGAAAACATTTTATATTGCTAAATTTATATTAAATTTTTATATAAATATAATTAAGATAATTAATATAATTTAAGATATTTGCTATCTTGATATGCTTTTTCTAATTTATGATTGCTAATTTATAAAATTAATTATTCAAAAATATATTTAATTTATAAATAAATATTAAAAATAAAAAACTCCGGTCCCTTTCGAGACCGGATCACCTTTAGGAGGAGTGATGAAAAACTTACAGTTGTTAAATTAAGTTAAATGGTTTTGCTTCAATATTATATATTGCATTTTTTATGCCAACAATAAATAAAATGTAGCCAGATATTTTTTAATAAAAAATATTATTAATAAATTGATAAAAAGTTTAATATAATCAAACAGTTATTCATGCATATATATTTAACTTATTTTTTATATGTTAAACCGCTATAAATTAATTTCATTATTTCTTTACAATAAATTAATTTAAAATTGTCATAATGACAATTAATTATATAAATATTATTGTCGTAACGACAATTATTTTAAAATTTTTATTTACTATTTTTGAGACGTATTTTTTTGGCTTTATTATAATTATAAATCTTAAAATTTCATTATTGTTTTTATTTACTATTTTTGAAACATATCACAAATTTTGACTATTTTTAAAAATT
>JAKAQK010000163.1 GCA_021822625.1 bacterium
AAAAAGCTGTTGACGATGTATTCGGAAAATAAAAATATGAGACAATAAAAAATACCATCCTATACTACAACATATAAAACTTATAAAAATTGAAATAATCATTATGAAATTTGCTATTTTTACATCTCGCTTTTTGTCGCCTTTCTCTCGACATTCTTATCGCAGTTTGTCGACTTTCTCTCGATATAATAGCGTATAGAAAGTCGTCACATATCCACAAACTGCTACAAATATCCATGGGGTATATCTTATATCTCGACATTAGACGCAGTTTGTGGATTTTCTATCGCTATCTTGTTGAGTAGAACTGCTACAAATATCCATAAGAACTGCTACAAAAAGCTATAAGAACTGCTACAAATTGCGTCTAATCGCTATATATTATAATTCAATATTTGCAAAGCGTTGCTGCGGTTTTTTTGCCTGATACGCCCCCTATTTTTCTTTGTGTATTTTTTTTATTAATTTTTTTTAATGCTGATATGCATAAATCTGTAAAACAGATTTTATGATAATATAAAAAATCATAAACAGAATTATGTTTAAATTTTTTATAATATTATTTGGCGACGGTTCTCCTTACTGGATTACCACTATCTGCGGAGCGCAAACTCTTGACATTCAAAACGATTTTAACACTTACGCAACTAACGACGCCGGACCACAGATAGCCGGAGCGTTAGGCATGACTTACGCTACGTTTGCAAGTGAATACGGTCTCGTTAATAGTTCGATTTATAATATGTCGTCCGACGCTACAAACGAGATAATTCAGATGGCTGCCGTAAATCAATACGACCAAGCGTTAATCGCTTCCTCCAACTTAGCGGGAACTAATCCGAGTCAGCTTGCCTACGGCTCCGCTTTAGCTCAGCAGAACATGAATACGTCTTTTGCAATATCGGGGCAGCTTGCCGGTCAGTATATGCCCGTAGTTTACGGCATATTCTCCGCCCTGTTTTTGGCGTTTTCTTTATTTTTGATAATTTTAATGGCTCTGCCCATAGGCGTTAATTATCTTAAAATGTATATGGAGTTAGGCTTATTTTTAGCCGTATGGCCTGCTTTAATGGCGGTCTATAACTACATAATCGATTTAATCGTCCAGCACGGTTATATGTATCTTGCCATGCAGGGCTACTCTCTTAACTCCGCCCATACCGTCAACACTTATATTTCATCGCAATTAGGATGGATGGGATATTTATCTTGGGGCGTCCCCATGATGGCTTACGCTCTCGTAACAGGCTCTACCTATGCAATGGTAGGGGCTATAAGCTCGATGGACTCGGCGGGCAAGCAAGCATCGGCAAAAGCGGCGCAACAGGCGGCGAGCGGTAACGTTAATTTGGGGAATGACAGTTTGAATAATTATGGGGCGAATAAAGTTGACGCCGTTACCGATGTTGCCACAGGGCCAGGACTAAGGACTTATCAGAACGGTTGGAATAAAACTCAAACGCCCATAGGCGGAGGATCTACCGTCAAATCAAATGACAGACCGGGCGATAATATTTCCGTATTAAGTGAAAACGGACAAAATACGACTACGGGATTTGATATAAAAGGTTTTGCCGCTAGCGAGAATAAGAAGTTAGCTGCCAGTGATTCAGAAAAAGTATCCGCCGCGAATAGTAAAGTGGAAACGCTAGCTAACACATTGGGTGCTGCATTTAGCAAAGGAAACTCTTCATTATATAATTTTGCAAACGGAGCAAATGCGGGTTCTAATATTGGGCTTGCGGATACTATAAAAAATTCGGAACAAAGGGCAGTAGGAACGACAGCGAAATTAACGCATACTAATCAGAATACCGTTGAATCTGTGGCGCAATTAAGTTTACAACTTGGCGGTAATTTAAAAGGCTTTTTTAGCGGTGAAGCTGGTAGGCAATGGCTTAAATCACACGATATATCTAAATCAAAAGCATTAGATGTCGCAAATACGTTTAATGCGACTATGGGTTCAGATTTAGCAAACAGTAAATCTCTTACCGCCGGAGATACAAGACAAATTGCTCAAACTTACGGTATGAAAGAAAGCGCTTTAAAATCAAAGTCCACTCAATTTACCAATGCTGTATCAGCTCAAAAACAAGCGAGTAAAGAACTTGGCGCCGTTGAAGATGGAAGTGTTGGATTTAATGAAAATATTTTAAATAATTATGCTACGGCACATAATTATACTCTGGCTCAAGATAAAAACTTAAGAGATGATTTGCAGGGCGTTAACGGACAAGCAGCAAGACAGGAAGCTGAGCAAAGAGTATATAATTGGGCGACAAAACACGGCAAAGTAGGTAAAGAAATATCCGCTATACAAAACAAGGTAGGCAAAGCTACAAAAAATGTTGATGTAATTGATTTTGGTGCAAGTGGTAATGTCCCTGGTATGTTTAAAAATCCGCCAAATATTACTCCTATACATACAGTAACGCCTGAAACAGGTAAAAAAGCAGTAAATAATGCATATTCAGCAGATAATAACGCCGTAAGACTCAAAAACGGTCAGTGGGCAGAAAATTTTGATGGTAAATACGGCGATATAAGCGTCAGAGGCACTAAATCGCAAATAAAAGATGCCCAAAAATATTTAAACGACAAAAGCCCTTATATTTCTAAAGAAGCCGATAAAAAAGCGTCTGCAAATTTAATAAAAGAAAATAAAGAGATATCGGCTCTTAAAGGTCAGGAAAAAGGATTATTAAAAAGGAATAAGAAAAACGATTTAAATCCTAACGGCATAACTGTACGTAATCCTGATTTTAAAAAGGGATATTACAATAAAGTCAATGGGGGTTATCAAGAAATGCAAAACTCTATAAAAACCGCAAAAATTAAAGCGTTAAAAGATAAAACTATAATGAATGATTATTCAAGTCAAACTCCGAGTCAAAAACTTGCGGGGCAAACTCTTAAAAAACTTATAGGCAAAAGCAAGTTTGATAAGATAAATAACTCTAAATTGTTTTCTCAAACTGCAAGTGGTTCTGCGCAGATAAAATCAAAACAGAATAAAAAACTGCCTGTGTACACTCAAGCTATGGTTAGTCCAATACCAGAGGTTTTTAATTATTCTCCGCAGTCGTCATTAGTTGATGCACAAGCTCCGCCGGCAAACCTTCCTCAGTTAGAAGGAAATATTAAGTTAAATCCTGATGAACATGGAAATAGCGGAGTTATGAAAATGGGACCTAACGAAACAACATATAATACAACAGCAAGTGATGTTACTGACGATATAGGTGTTGACGATATAGGTGGGGGTTTTTAAACTTACAAACTTTTTATCAGAATATAAAAATACCTGCATATAAGAAAAATATGCAGGTATTTTTTATTCTGTTGATTAATGTGTTCTACTCTTAAAATAAATATGTGCTGCATTTATTCCGGGGTTATAAATAGGGTCATGAATAGAATTGTTTAGCATAAATGGTCTATTTTCCATTCCCGTAAAAATAGAATTGATGTTATAATCATCTGGCGTAGTCGCTTCATAGTTTTTAGTCCATTCATCGTCCATTGACTCTATTAATTTAGCGACTAACAATATAAAAGCAAATAATCCTATTAAAATTATAAAACCTAATAATAATGTTAATAATGTCATTTTCTCTCTCCTCCTCTTACCTCTTTCGCCCTACCTCTTAGGGCATTAATTTACCGCCCCTATTCTCTTGATAGAGGCTTCATTTCTATTTATACTACTAATTTATTAAAAGTCAAATTAAAGGGCTTAAAAAGGCAAAAAGAACCGTTATTTATGGATAAGCGGAGATAGGGAGTATAATAGGTTAAAAAAATAAAATTATTTAGATGGAATCAGTTTCTAAATCAAGCTTTTTATTATTGAAAATAAATTAAATTGTTTGTTTATTAAGTTTTAACGCTTCACCTGTACCTGTTTCTTGAATAGATATTATTTGTTCATTAATCTCATCTATATACGGATAGCCTTCTTCAATGTTATTAATGGTTTTTTCGTTTAAATTAAACAATAATCCAAATTCATAAGGAGAAAGATTTAATGCGGTTCTGATTTCCTTTATCTTTTCGGGGGATAAGAGATTATGGTGTTTTCTGTATATATCGTAGGCCTTTTGATAATTTTTTTCTTCAATTTCAAATGTAGTAAATTCGCCACCACATACCGAA
>JAKAQK010000164.1 GCA_021822625.1 bacterium
TGCCGTTCCTTTTTTTATAAGCTCCGTATCGTTAAATTTATTCTTATCGGCGTTTAAAAAGATAAGACCTTTCATAAAGACCATATCGGTTATAAGCGGGGTAATTTTAATTGCCGTCGGCATACTGATATTTTTTAATTATCTCTCGGTAATATCTTTATATTTCGGCAACGCTTTCCATTATAATATACCGTATAACGGGTAAACCGTATTTCTTGATATTTATTTATTATGGAAATTATATTAAGCAGAGTTCAACGAAAGTTCAATATTTTCATCTTTTCTTCCATTTTAAGAGTACCTGTTGCCTTTTAATAATAACAGGTACTCTTTTAAAGCGGAAAAACAATCTTTTAATACTTCTTTACTATGATTAGATTTGGCTGTCATAATGCATCCTTCAAATGACGCAATTATGAAATTGGCTACGGAACTTTCGCTTAATTCTTCTTTAATAATTTTTTTCGCTTTTGCTATATGAAGAGCTTTATTTATATAGCCATGCCATGTTTCCATTATTTCATTCGTTAAAACTGACAGGACAGGATCTTTTGCGGATAATTCAATAATTAGATTGCCTAAAGGACATCCTGTTTTAGCAAGATTGTCCGCGCTGTTTAAATATACTTCATCGATAATACGGCATATTCCGTCTATCGGGTCATCAAACTTATATACGCCTGACCATGCGCGTTCAAATAAAGGCTTGATTATTTCTTCTATAACTGCTGCGGCAATATCTTTTTTTGATTTAAAATAATAATAGATGCAGCCCTTGGTTGCATTGATATTATTTATAATATCCTGCAACCCCATATCTTCATAACCTTTTTCAAGCATTATCGCATAGGCTGCATCTATTATTTCTGTTCTTTTTCTGTCTTTAAACTTAACATCCATCATGTCCAGCATGTTTAGTTATTTTGTACGGTACGTTTGGTAAAATTGACTTCATTATTTTAATGCAGATGTAATATATTACAGTCCGATTAAAAAGTCAACGGTTGATATCCTTCCGACATAATTCGCGCAATTGCTTCTCCGGCGCGCACTAATTCAACTTTTTTATCAATCAGAATTTTGCTGATTCCGTAACCGTCCGCAACGGCGACGCATGCCTGCGGGATTATATTATTGCTTAAAACCTGCTCGTAAGCTTCTATGATTTCCTTATCTTCCGTTTTAGCAATAAATTCTTCTCCCGGTCCGAAAAATATCAGCTTCACGTCTTCAAATGCTCCGCTGTTTTTGGTTCTCCACGCAACGTTTAAACCAAGCTTTACTTTGACTGGATTATCGCTGCCGGATAAAATAATAATTAATGCTTTTGCCTTTGCCATTTTAATGCCTCCTTTTAATTAAGTTATGATTCTTTTCTATTTTTGAACTTATCTCTATAAACTTATCCCCGCAGCTATTAAACCGCTAAACATTAAACATAAAATGTCTATATTTATTCATCGGGGTTGTAAAAAACTTATTAAAACATTTATTTAAAATATATTTAATATTTAAAAATATAAATGCTATTAATATTAATTAAAGAATATTATTAATATCTTTAGCTTAAAATACTATCGATAAATCGCAATTAATTAAAAAATGATTAATACCGACTGGTTTGTATTTTATTATATCTATACTAATTTGTCAAGTTTTATCTATTTATTTTCATTATCTATTTATTTATTTTATTGATATAGAACTTAATCGCTTTTATATTTAATAATTTATTTTTATTTTTTTGAAATCAATATTGTCTACATTGTCTGCGTATTAACAGAAATAATAATTATTCAGAACATATTTGTTATATAAATAGTCAAAAAAAATAAAATTTGTGCTATAATAATATTAAAAATGCGTGAATTTTTTATTTTATCACGATTTATTCATTAATTTTATCTCTATATCTTTATATTTTACAATTTTATCGCTTTAATTTCAGAAATTAATATTTAATTTTTATTTATTTATTTTTTTCTAACTATATATTTTAGTTATTTTTTTATGCAAAATGAAAATATTATTAACCGGCTGCTTTTTTAAAGTTATAAATTAACTTACATTTTTTTAATTAATAATCTTTTCATTTTTTTTGAAATGAGGGTATATATATGCTTAATAATGAAATTGCTAAAAAATCCGGTTCCGAAAGTTCAAAATCTGATACAACTACGAACTTAAATGGTTTAACAACGGAGCAAGCAGAAGAATTACTTAAACAATATGGCTTAAATGCTATAAAGCAACAAAAAAAAGGCGCTTTCCTTATTTTCATTTCTAAATTTTGGGGTCCTGTTTCATGGATGCTTGAATTTACATTTATTATCGAATTAATTCTTGGCAAATATGCGGAAGCATATATAATTATCGGTTTGATCTTCTTTAATGCCATTATTGCCTTTACTCAAGAAAACAAAGCAAATGAGGCATTAGAGCTGTTAAAACAGCAGCTTAAAATCATGACGCGGGTCTTAAGAGATGGAAAATGGATAAAATTATCTGCGGAGCAGTTAGTCCCCGGCGACATTATTCATATAAGAATGGGCGATTTAGTACCAGCAGATACCGATATAATATCGGGCAATGTTATGGTTGACCAATCTGCGCTGACAGGAGAATCTCAACCGGTAGATAGAGACCCGGGCGGCACTATTTATTCAGGTTCGGTAATTAAACGAGGAGAAGCTACCTGCAAAGTCATAGCAACCGGCGCAAACAGCTATTTTGGCAAAACGGCTGAGCTTATAAAATCAGCTAAAACTAAAGGTCATTTAGAAGAACTTATTATGAAAATAGTAAGGTATTTTATTATGATTGACGGTATGTTAGTCGGTGCAATTTTAATTTATGCTTTTATATATAAATTAAATTTTGCAGAAATTTTGCCTTTTGCTCTAATTTTACTTGTTGCTTCTATTCCTGTTGCCCTTCCGGTCACATTTACCTTAGCGACAGCGCTTGCATCGTTGGAATTATCTAAAAAAGGTATCCTTGTGACCCATCTCTCCGCTATCGAAGATATTGCTTCAATGGAAGAATTATGCAGCGATAAAACCGGAACGCTGACGACAAATACACTTACGCTTTCTGCTTTTAAGTCTTTTCAGCCGTTTAGCGATAATGAACTTTTTTCTTATGCCTTTGCAGCATCCGATGAATCAGACCAGGATCCGATTGATATGTCTATAATCTCTTATATTAAAAATAATAAAACTAAAATTATAGAATTAGGAAATAAATTAAAATTTATACCTTTTGACCCGCAGACTAAGAGGTCTGAATGTCTAATAGAAAGAGTAAAAGACAAGGGAAAAATAAGGGTAGTAAAAGGTTCACCTATTGTAATATCTCAGATATCGCATAATCCAGAATTAATTTCTAAAGAATCTAAAAATTTTGAAGCAAACGGTTATCGCGTACTTGCGGTAGCTATGGGCAATGAAAATGATGAAAAATTAAATCTTGTCGGTCTTTTGGGCTTGTCTGACCCGCCCAGAGAAGATTCAAAACAATTATTACAAGAGCTTAAAGATTTAGGCGTTAATGTAAAAATGGTAACCGGCGATACGGAACTGACGGCAAAAACAATAGCTGCCAAAATTGGACTCGGGCAGAACATATGCAAAAAGGAAAATTTCAAGAATCCTGCCGGCTGCGATGTTTTTGCAGGTGTCTTCCCTGAAGACAAGTTTCACCTGGTTCAGGGGTTACAAAAACTTAAAAAAATAACCGGTATGACCGGCGACGGCGTGAATGATGCGCCTGCCTTAAAACAAGCAGAAGTCGGCATTGCGGTGTCAAACGCAACAGACGTTGCAAAAGCGTCCGCAAGCTTAATTTTAACAAAGCCTGGATTGGAAAATATCGTGGATGCGGTAAAAGACGGCAGAATGGTTTATCAAAGAATGCTGACTTATACTTTAAATAAAATATCTAAAACATTTCAGGTTGCTTTTTTTCTAAGTCTTGGTTTATTAATTTTTGGAGTATTTGTAACAACGCCTACTCTCATTCTGATTTTAATTTTTGCAAACGATTTTGTTACAATGTCGTTAGCTGAAGATAATGTAGTATATTCAAATAAACCTGATAAATGGCATATAAATCTGATTGTAACCGCTTCACTGATTATTGCAGGCGCGTGGCTTA
>JAKAQK010000165.1 GCA_021822625.1 bacterium
TTTACAAAGAGCTATGGCTTCTAATTCTCCCTGCCCCAAACAAATATCGTTTAATAAGTATTCGCCTATGTTTTCTTTTGATACTTTATTCGATAAATAATTTCTTAATTTTTCTGATTCAGGTTTGTCATTTAACGTTATTTCATTATAAACGGCTTCGGGAACGATTATTTTATCAAAATTGGCAAGGGTTTCATAAATTAAATAACATAGTTGACTTTAATTTTGGAATATATAAATATTTTTATAAATCTGAATTTGGGTAACAATTATTGATTTAATTAAAGAAGCTCAATTCCCTGTCCTATCCCCTATAAAGAGGCGTGATAAATAATAATAAGAATAATAAATAACCGCATTAACAGAATTAATCCTTTTTTAGCCTTTCAAATTTATTTATTTTATATTAAAATAACCCTTATGCTGAACGGAAATAAAATAATCGTTGTGATGCCCGCTTACAATGCGGAAAAAACGCTTGAAAAGACTTATAACGGCTCATCCATACAGGCACCGTTCTGAAAGAATTTAATTCTTTCAATCCATGGGCAATTTTTGTTTAATTCCAAATATATTCCGTATTTATATTTTAACCCGTCACTTTTGGTAAAGGCTTCTAATTTTTTAAAATCGGATGATTCTTCCCATTTTTTGTCGGCATTTGCTTCTTTCTTTACCTCGATAACTATAAGATTAGAATCGTTATTGCCTCTTTTATGAATAATAATATCGGGATAAACAGTTGTTCCTTTGTCATCATTCGAACATGTTTTAGATGGGTATAATTTCAGAGCTTTAGAGATAAACTCTTTTCTTGCTTCAGCAATTTTATTTCTTTCGTCTCTTTCGTTCGGCATCCTGTTATATTCGCAATCCACATTATAATCGGAAAAATATTTCTGGATATATTCAGTAAGCTTATGGGTAATACTTCGTTCATTAATATCATGCTTTAACAAAAAACATTCTTTTGATAAAAATTCGCTTATTGCCTTAAACAAATCATTCCCGATTTCCCCCAATACCTTTAATAATTTTTCTTGCACCTCATTAATTTTCATTTTTAATCACCCCCCATTATAAGTTAATTTGATTAATTTTTATTTTAAATGGCCGTAAAATAAAAACTTCCGGCCACGTCAAACGCAGTCGGGAGCAATGAAATAGATAAATCTGACCCCTTTTTTCACGCCTTTTTTTTTGGAATGGGTGTCCAATTAAAACGGAATATACGCACTGTTCTATCAATACCGGAGAAAAAGCGAATATAAGACCCGCAAAAAACGAAGCCGTTTTATTTTTTAATACGTCGTTCGCAAGAAGATATGCAAAATAGCCGTTTAAAAGACTCGATAATAAAAATATTATATTAAAAGCGAGCAAAAGATTATGAGAAAAATAATAGATAATAGAAGCTATAAAAGAATTAACCGGCATATCTGTCGTAACATAAAGCGGCACGCCGAACGGATAGTATACCAAATGCGTAAAATAAGGAAACTTATGAAGAACGAAGACGTAATGATAAAATTCCCAGAAGAACCAAGTCGTTAGATACTGGTCTCCGCCGTTTCCGGGGATTGCCGAAGTAAAACGGATTATTAAAGGATACGTCATAAAAACAAAGACGAGGAAATACAGAAATAAAATTTATAGCGTAAAGCCCGCTGTTTTTAATTTCTCTGTTTTCATAATCAGACCATATAGACGCTTAATTTAAAATCTGCCGTTAAAGTTAAAATATATAAAAAAATATAGCGCTTTTTATTTAAAATATCGCCGAACACGGTAAGAAATAAATAATAAAATAAATCAAATAGTATAACTTATATATACCTTAACTAAAAATAAAATATTCCCCTTTATCAAGCATCCGATAAAGGGGAATAAAGTTATCCGCTGCGTTTTAACGCTTTAAAACATCATTCAATATTGCTATTAGAATGAATGTCCATAAGTTAAAGTAGGCGTAGCAGCATAATCATTTATAGCGTAAATTTGTGGATTACTGCCTGCAAAATCCGTTCCCGTTAAGGCGGTTAGACCTCCGCCGCAAGTACCGTCATCTGGCGTCACCGCCGGCATAGAGAATAAATAAACCTGACACCTTTTTCATTTTCATCCTCATCTATATAATACAAATCCCCCTTGCGATTAATTATCTACAAGGGGGAGAATTATAAGAGAGATGTTCTAATTCTGATATTGACTAATTCAAGTTAATATTAGAACGATATTCCTTCTACAAGCGTAGCTCCTTTAGAAAATGCGTCAGATTCATACACTTGCATGTTAGAACCGGTGAAGTTTGTTTCCGCGGCTGCCATAAAACCGGCTCCGCAAGAACCGTTTGTACCAATTGTGCCTTCGAGAGTATCTCCGGTGCTCGCTGGGAGTCCCGACATATCTTTACCAGCTGCTTGAGCAACAGGCGCTGCAGAATCAGCGAACTCCTCAGCTCCGACTCCGTAGAAGAAATATAATTTTCCTGACGGTAAAAATCCTAAGTCTGCAAAACCGCCAGGAGCTGGACTTTTTGGACCATAGGGTTTTACTGTGGGTGCTTTTCCTGTCGCAAGTGTAGTTTCGTTACCGCCCGTAGTTGTTGCCAATACCCCGCCTGTGCATGTGTAAGGCGCGCTGTCAGTGTTAAACACGCCAACACCTTTTGTATTGGTGAGGGAATAGAAAGTATGCGTCGGCGTAGAAGTTGTTAAGGTTGGTGGGACAGCAGGCGCTGACGATGTGCCGGCGCTGATGTACATTGAATTAGTCGCATTAAACGCCGTTTCATCGGTGAAAATTGAACCCAGATTAGAATGAGCCTCTGAATCCTTTGCTCTGTTTACATAATTTAAATACGTTGGAATTGCTATCGCCGACAATATGCCGATAATGGCGATAACAATCAAAAGCTCAATCAGCGTGAAGCCTTTTTGACTTTTGAGTCTGTTAATGTTCATTTTGTTGCCTCCTTTAATTAAAGTACTTTGTTTTTTGTTAATAACAATACAGCAATCAGATGGAATAATTTAATATATAACTTATAATTTAATCATTTTTTTATTATTTCCATTCTAATTGTTTTTTCTTTTCATTATTATATTATGCAACTAATATGCCAATATTAATTTTTTAGCTATTTAATGTTAATTTTCGCTCATTTATTTTTAGTTTTTATATTTTTCATTTTCGTAATTATTTGAATTTATTATAAAATTTGTCTAAAATTCAAATCATGTATTGTTATATAGTTAATAAATTTTACTAAAAATAATATTAATATTTATTAATAATATAGTGATTATTTTTAACATAGCTGACAAAAATTGTCAATGTTTTTTATAAAAATCCAGAATTTTTTTTTAAATATATTATTTTTCTCTTTATTATCGCTAAGTTATAAAATTATTTAAAAAAGTGACAAAAATTGTCACCTATTGACAAAAATTGTCACTTTTAATTTTAAAAATGTGACAAAAAAGTGTCAGAATTAAAATCATAATACAGAAAATACAGAAAATCCGGTAAAATATAGAATATCATCAAACTATCGGTATTACTGCAAATAAAGGCGATAAAATACAGAATATCGTAAAACTCTTGGTATTACTGCAAATAAAGGCGGTAAAATACAGAATATCGTAAAACTCTTGGTATTACTGTAAATCAAGGCGGTAAAATATAGAATATCATCAAACTATCGATATTACTGCAAAGCTTGGCGGAAAAATACAGAATATCGACAAATATTGGTATTACTGTAAAGCATGGCGAATAAAATACCGAATATCGTCAAACTATCGGTATTGCTGCAAATAAAGGCGGAGTGCCGGTTTAATTAAATTCTTACTTCGATTTAAATTACGTCAATAGGGTAAAGGATTCAGAAATTTACACTAATCTTGGGTTATATTTACATCGGACACTACATTCAGCGTGACAAATTCGGTTTATATTTCAGCTGGCTATGCTGCGACGACTGGTATGCCAACGATATGTATCAGCCCCTACCCTAATTTACTAAAATAAAATAAGACGCTATATTATATAATTAAGTTAACCGAAATATAACAAAAATCGATTAAATTTAAAAAGATAATTTTTTTACAAATTTCAACATGTTATGATA
>JAKAQK010000166.1 GCA_021822625.1 bacterium
AATGCGTCGACTATTCTATGTCTAAAATCAGATCTTTTTTCTCTGAATGATTTTTCATCTTTTAACAACATAATCAAATACCTCCAAATTAATTTTAAATTTTAGCGTCTATTTATATTATAATTATATATTATATTATAGTTATATAATTTTAATAAATGAATTTAATAAACAATTTTAATAATAATATATTTAAATCAGTTGCTGCCAGTTGTTGCCAAATAAAAATACTTACATATAATATTTATAATTTTATTTAATTTATAATTTTAAACTAACTTTAAGAAGTCAGCAGAATAATAATGAAACTCACAGAAAACATTTCACCATATATATATAATTATACCGTAAACTAATAACAAAAACAATGTTATTACAACTTATTGAATTATTGCATTAAAAAATAAATTTTCGTCTTTATCCTTTATATATAGCAATAATAAATTTATAATAATCTTTTATTTTTTATTTTATTGAGTTTAATGATTTAATGGATTTTATAATGATTCGTCATTCTTATTTTCTTCGATTTTTTTCTTGATTTCATACCCCAGTTTTGCAGATATTGTTTTAGCCGCCGTAATAGTCATTGGAATAATTATGTTGTCCAACCGTTCTTTTGTCGTTCTTATAAGCGGCGCCGAGATAGATATTCCGCCTATTATATGGTCTGTATAGTCTCTTAACGGAACGCCTATGCATATAATGCCGCTGTCTAATTCTTCGTTATCTACTGCATAACCCTGTTTTTTAACCTTTTCAAGTTCTTCATACAATTTATTTTTATCTGTTATAGTATTTTTGGTATAAGGCTTTAATTCAGAAGGCAATAATTTTTCTATAGCATCCCTAGATTCAAATGCTACCTGGCATTTACCGATAGCAGTCGCATATATAGGCAGCATGTTTCCAACCCTTGAAGCAACTTTTAAAACCTGGTCTGCTTCGATTATATCTAAATATATAACATTTTTTTCTCTTATTACTCCTACATAGGCGGATTCTTTAACATTACTTACAAGCTCTTTTAATACAGGTTCTGCGATGCTCAGCAGCCTTAGATGGTGGATAAAGGATTGGCCAAGTTCAAGACTTTTCAAGCCGAGTCTGTAATTTTCCGTAAACGGGTCTTGTTCTATGTATCCTTTGTATTCTAACGTTGCAAGAAGCCTGAATATTTTATTTTTGTGCAGTTTTAATATCTTGCTTAATTCGCTGACCCCTAGTTCAGATTTATTGCCTTTAAAAGCTTCAAGCAGTTCAAATGCGTTTAAGACTGTTTTTATAATATAGTTAGTTTTGTCTTTTTTCCCCTTGTGTATTGTTTCTTTTGTTTCTTTAGGGTTAATTGTTTCCTTAGTTTTTTTGATGTCTTTTACTGGCGTAACCATTTTTTCCTCTTTGTAATCCATAATTTTAATTTATTTATAAGTTGATTTATAAGTTTATGTAGAAACCTATTTGCAAGCCGTTATTCAACAAGTTTATTATTTAATTATAATACCGATTATGCTGTTTGATAGAGATAACTAAAGATAAACAGATTCTGTTTGTTGTTCGTCATTTATAAATAAAACAAATTTTTATAATTTTGCATGACCGGTATTCATTTAATATATTATACAAGAAAAACTTATACACCAATTATAATATAATTTATATCAAAATTTAACTAAAAAATAAAAAAGCTGTATAAAGCTAATTATAATATAATTTATATTAAAATTTAACTAAAAAATAAAAAAGAGGTATAATTTAAATATAAAATAAGTTTAATAAATATTATATAATATAATTAAAATAGAAGTTTAACGTTATATAATTTAAAAATTAGTTTAAATATTTTTAATATATTATTATATATATACCGATAAGATTATGAAAAATAATAAAGAAATAAATAATGAACGATTACTATGGTTGACTAATGCAACGGAAAAAACATTAAATATAATAATTAACAGCGACAATTACAACGGAGCAGAACTAAATAGTCAAACAGAAAACCGGTTTGGAATATTTATACGGAAAGGAATTCTGAACGGAATAGATAAATTATTAGATACAGATTTTACTGAATTTATAGTTTATGATGTTATAAATAAAAAAATTAAAAACGCTGTTTTTTCAGATAATTGGGATAAAAATATAAAAGTCAGCTCTATTGCGCCTGAACCTACAAAATTTGTTAAAATTAAAATCTCTGAAAATATTCTGGGAATTTTTAATTATCTAAATGATGAAAATGCAACGGAAGTTTTTAAAAAAAAAGATGTCAGAGATATAATATTATACAGTTTTAAAGGTGCAAACAACAATAGATTTCTGGCAGTCAGCGGCGTCGTCGAAAGAAATAAAAATTTTTTTAAAAACGATATAGATTTTTATAAAAACGCTATGACTTTGTTTGCGGCTACATATGAAATGCAGCAATTATTTGAAAAATTAAATAGTTCGTTAAAGTTAGAAAAATTAAATAAAAAACTTAATCTGATAAATAATCTGGCGTATAATTTATCTTTAGCTTATTGCATAGAATATGCATTAAAGATATTCGCAGAAGCTTTATTTTCTATAAAAGCTAATAAAATAGAGAAAATAAAATCAATACATGTCAATATATTTGATTCGCTGCATAAAAAAACGTTGACTTCCATGATATATTTAAGAGATAAAAAGCCTGTATTTTCGCATCTTGTAGATTATACGGAGTATGTAGGAAATTGCAAGCTGTTCCGTGAAAATATAATTGTTAATAATAAACAATGTCGACGTTATACATATACTGAAAATAATAATGTCGGCGGCACTGCTGCCGAAGTTTATAACAGAGTTAAATCCGATGAATCTCTTGCAATGGACGAGGCCGGCGGTCAATTTACAATATCGGGAGAAAATGTTTGCGGAACCGCAAATGCAGCATTAAAAAATGTATTAAATAATAACGATGAAAAAGAGGTCTCTTTTGTTGATAATTGTGAATTTCATGGCACTGACGGAAGTTATAACTGTTATCCTATCAATATATCTGGATGCATTAGCGGGTCTGTGAACATAGAATCAGATTACGATGCTTTTTTTTCAAAAAATATTCAAGGTCTAATTACCGAAATAATTAATATAGCCGCACCTTTTTTTGCTAAATTAATATTAATAGAATATAATAAAGAATTGGCGATTACCGACTCATTGACCGGAATATACAATCGCAGATTTATGTACGAATTTGCCAAGATGGAAATAAGCAGGGCTATAAGAAATAAATACCCTTTGTCTTTTGGCATAATAGATATAGACAAATTTAAAGAGATTAACGATACATACGGTCATTATATCGGGGACGGCATATTAAAAGAATTTGCAGACGATTTGCGGAAATTATTTATGAGAAAACAAGACCTGATTACACGGTACGGCGGCGACGAATTTATCGTTATTTTACCGGAAACCGACAAGGATAATGCCGCCGTTCTTCTGAATAGATTTAATAATTTTGTTGCCCATAAAGTTTATATGCCTAACAGTATTGAGAATATTAAGATTAATTTGACCGTTTCCATAGGCGGTTCTTCTTTTTTACCTGAGGCAGCAGATATTGCAGATATTGATGATGCAGAAATAAAAAAAGTTAAATATAGAATAAATACGGTCGATTCTGCATTAAATGCCATAAATACGGAAGCACCATTGTTAAAAGAAGATAAAAATAAAGAAGATGCAAATAAGAATAAAAATACGTCAAATAATGAAGCAAACAATAAATATGACGGACAGGGCGAAAATTATGCCGATAAAAATATATCGATAATTGAAACTCTTTTTAAAATTGCCGATGCAAATTTATATAAAGCGAAAGAAAGCGGAAGGAATACCGTCATAATATGATAAAAAAATAATAGAAATTAATAAATTAATGGACGCAATCAAATATATAAATAAATAACTAAGTATAAATAACTATAACTAAGTATAAATAAATATAAAAGATGATTGCTTATTATGGAAAATAATTATGGAAGATAATTTAAGAAAAATAAGTCTGTTTAAAAGCGAACAGGATTATCTAGTATGTCTGATATGTGCCCACAGATGTAAAATCAAAGAAAATAAACTTGGAGTATGTAAAACT
>JAKAQK010000167.1 GCA_021822625.1 bacterium
AATTATGGTATTATAATATAATTCATTAAGCAAAAATATTTAAAACGCAAAATATATATATCTATATTGTATAATATTATTATGAAATTATCTACAATCGGCCATGAAAAATTAATTGATTTAAAAATAGATATTGCGCGGAGAATCCTTATATTGAATAAATATATTCTGCTTATTATACTTGAAGAAAGAGAAAATATTAAAAATTTAGCAGATATATTAAACAAAAAAAAATTATTTATAGACATTATTGCGAAAATTAAAATAGACTATAGCAATATATTAAAATTGAATAAAACGGAAATGGATAAAATGATAATTTTAAAAAAAATTATTTCGGATAATATTAATATTGAAAAAAACATTATTGATAAATTTTCTGCAAAGCAGGAAAATTTAGGCGAAAAAATAAAATTATTAAGAAAGGTAAGCTATGCTATGAAAGCATACGAATCTAATGCTAACAGCATCTGATGAACGATGAAATATTTAAAATTGAAAGCGCTGTTCTTTAAAAATAAAAAACCCGATACTAATAATGTTTAATAAAGCGAAGTGCGGCGAAGTTCATTATAGATAGCAAAAAACCAATGAACAAAAAACCGGAAGAAAGCTTGCTCAGTTTTAGTAAAGAGCGGTTCACTCATATCATATGAGTTTTATTGCGTATAATTCTAAAATGCAGAATAATTTTTAAATAAGGTTAGGTTTATTTATGATAGACTATGAGGCGTATTTTTATAAAGACCAGGAAGTTATTATTAAGTCGGGAAACAATAATTATAAGGGCTATATTTCAGACTTAAACGGGGAATATATTTTTGTTATTCTATATGCGCTATTTAAAGAAGACGATATATTAAAATTTGATTCCGGCAGCGAAGTGAATTTTGCCGATCGCGCCGCGGATATAAATATAGACGATATTATATCCGGCATACATGATAAAATCGACGATAACATTCTGATTTATGAAGACATTAAAGACGCATACGTTGTAAAAGTTAAGATAGACGAAATTATTAAAGGAAAAGATAATATCGTCTTAAAAATTAAGCTAACCGATGCCCCGTCTAAAAGGGAAGGAAGAGAGTTCTTAAGAGTTAACGCGTTTTTGCAGTTTTCATACGACAGGATAAGCGCGGAGGAGTTCCATAAATTAAAAGAAGAATATATTTCCAAACCTTCTTTTACTACTTCGGTTTACGGCATATATAAAACTAATATGCCCAGACTGTCATCTTCAACGCCTGTAATAGACGATATGGGAGTACCGATAAATCCGAGACTGGAAAAATTATTAATTGCCATAAACAGCAAATTAGACATAATACTTTCTCTGTTAAATCCTGAAAAATCTCTGCTTTCCAATGTAGAAGAGCAGAAGGTATCTATTAGCGGTTCGGGTATTATGTTTAATTATCCGATTAACGGCGAAAATAAAGATGCTCAAAATGATTTTGCAAACTTGCAATCAAGTCTAAATTCTAACTCAAATATAACTCCGTTAAAACACGGCGATTATTTGAAAATGACTATATTATTTCCTGCTATACCGCAGTTTATTATCAAATTGATTGCTCAGGTTGTGAGGTTAGAAGCAGGCAATAATTACTCGGTAGCATGCAAATTTTCGGCAATTAACGAATACGACAGAGACGAGATTATCAAATATACACTTGAAAGACAGAGGCAGCAGATAAAAAAATCTGCGCTTTAGCTTTAGATAAGACTATTTTATTTGTGTTATGATTTTGAGAGCTCATTCTTCGTCGGAGTATGCTCCGGCGGGATACCAAAATATCGGTATTAGCCGTCATACGTTGAAACAGGAAGCCTGCGGCTTTAGCTGTAGATAATAGTTCACTTTAATAAAATTATTTATCTTATCGTTACCGACAAGCCCCCCGTCCGTAAGGGCGGGATGATTGACTTGCGCACTATGATTTTGGCAGCTCATTGTTAAGAAAAGTAGAAAGAACCACGATATTAACCCTTCTGTTTAAAGCCCTTCCCTGAGCAGTTTTGTTTGAAGCTACCGGTCTATATTTTCCATAACCGGAAGCAGAAAGTCTTATAGGCGGAAATTTGGCTTTTTTTATAAAAAATCTAAGGACGTTAACGGCTCTTGCGGTAGAGAGCATCCAGTTGTTTGGATATCTATAGGTATGAATCGGCGTAGAATCCGTATATCCCTCAATAGATAAGTTGTTTTTAACTTTTAAAAGCGAAGACGCAATGTATTTTAAAAGAGGATGAAATTGCCGTAATATTTTAGCGCTTCCTGAATTAAAAAAATCAGAACCCTTAAGCGAAATAGTCAACCCGCGGGTAGACTTATAAATGCTCAGAGATGTTCTGTATATTTTATTGCCTTTTATATATTTTTCAATACCAACAGAAATCATATTAAAAACATGCGCTTCATGCCTTTCTTCTTTAAGCAGTTTTTTATTCTGGGCAGAAACTTTAGTAGAAGGGGCAACTTTCGGAACAATGAGTTTAGGCGTGGACGCAATGTTTGGTTTCGATTTTGATACGGTAATAAATTTGTTGGCTCCAAAAGCCTGCTGAATAGAAATGGCAAGTTCTTTCAAGCGGACATTATTCACCTTTGAAATTGCAAACATAACAATAAAAAACGACAGCAGGGTAGTTAAAAAGTCGCCGTAACTTATCATCCATCTTTCTTTATTAGATTCCGCAGGGAATTTTCTTCGTCTTAAACTCATGACTATTTATTTATATTATATTTTAATTTATTTTTTATATATATTATATTTTATATGCATATTATATTTATATATATATTATATAATATTTTATTTTATGTGTATATTATATTTTATTATATGTATATTATATTTTAATTTATTTAATTTATTAATTAACATATTGTTAGTATTAATTGTTTTTATTATAATTAATAATAATAATGGTTTTTTTATTATTATCTATATTGGCGTTGTTATTATTATAAATATCGAGGTCATCTTGCGTTTTGTGTTTCATATATTGCTTTTTGGCTTTCGCTGTTATTATTAAAATATAACTCATCTTGCGTTTTTTGCCTCATATATTGCTTTTTGACTTTCGCTCAAAAAAGATTTCAGCTTTTCTTCTATAAGTCTGGGATTTTCACCATTCTGAATTGACTGCACACCTTTAAGCACCAATTCATTTTTCAGCGTTTTTTCTTTTAATCTTATTTTTAATTTACTTGCTATAGGAAACAAAACAAGGTTTGCAAATGCCAGACCGTAGAGGGTAGCGGTAAAAGCAACGGCAATGCCGGCACCCAGCTTGTCCGGATTATTTAAATGCTGCATAACGTGAATCAGACCTAAAACGGCGCCTATAATACCGAGCGTGGGAGAATATCCGCCTGCCTGTTCAAAAATTTTTACGCTTTCTTCTCCAAAATCTTCCAAGTTGCCCAATTCTGTTTCCATAATCTCCGTAAGCACTTGAGGGTCTATACCGTCAACTACTAATGATAACGCTTTTTTCATAAACTTGTCGTCAGAGGTTTCAACCTCTGCTTCTAAAGCGAGAACGCCGTTTTTTCTAGCTTTTCCGGCAAAATCTATAATATCTGCTATAGTGCTTTCATAATCGACTTTTTCAGCAATAAATACTTCCTTAACGGACATAACAGCTTTTTTTAAATTTGGCAGCGGATTACCGGCAATAGTAGCGCCGCATGTTCCTACTATGACTATAGTAAAACCTATAGGGTCCATTAATTGCATAATAGTTGAACCCTGCATGGTATTAGCGGCTATTAAACCGCCTATCGCCATAATAAAACCTATAATTGATGCTAAATCCATATTTTTATATTTTTTTTAATAAATAAGTGCAATAAATAAATGTACAAAAAAATTATCATATTTTACGATAATAAGCAATTATGCGGTAAAAAGCTCAACTATTTTATTTATTGTATGCTTACATTTTGTGTGTTTATTTAATTTTAATTAGTCTGATTCAATTTTATATCATAATTATTTTATTTAATTTATTTTAGTTATTTTTTATTTATTTTTTTAATTTATATTGCAGTAGATAATTTAATATATAATAAATATTAGTATCGTAATTTTTTTTAAGAAAAATAT
>JAKAQK010000168.1 GCA_021822625.1 bacterium
CATATTCTTTAATTAACGTCGGCGAAAAATTGCTTATTCCGGGTAACGGCAGCAATAATTTAGTAAGACCTGTAAATTTGCGAAAAAAATATATAACGGTAAAACCGGGCATGACATTATGGAGTATTGCAAAAACCTATAATATATCATTGCAAACAATTAAAAATATAAATAATATTAATAATTCAAATATACACATTGGCGAAAAAATATATCTTGCAAGTAATTATAGCAATAACCGTAATTCCGATACTAAAAACATTAACAAAAAGCTTATCGAGTATAAAGTTAAATTCGGCGATACTTTATACGCTATAGCGGCTAAATATCATTCATCGGTGAAATCTATAATGGCTTACAATAATCTTAAAAATCAAAATTCAATTTATCCGGGGCAGGTTTTAAAAATTAACTAAAATACACATTGCAATAAATAAATAAATTTATGATTAATTTTGATGATGCGTTAAATATTATATTATCTACTAAAATTAAAGTTAACACCTCGTTAATTTCGTCTTCGGAAAGCATTGGGTATACTTGTGCATCTGATATTAAGTCAAAAATAGATTTTCCTTCCGAAAATAATTCGGCTATGGACGGATATGCGCTAAAATCCGATTTTACGGAAGGAGCGCATTCAAGCTCTGTAATAAAATTAAAAATAAATCAGAATACAATATATGCCGGAAGTTTAAACAAACATAAAATTAAGATGGACGAAGCCGTTAAAATTATGACCGGCGGATATATACCCGTTAATTTTGATACGGTAATTCCAGTGGAGAAAACAAAAACGGAAAATAATTTTTTACTTTTAGACTCACCTGTAAAAAAAGGTTCTAACGTAAGATTAAAAGGCGAGGATATTAAAAAAAACGACATCATAATTCCAAAAAATACAAAATTGTCATACACGCAAGCAACGCTGCTTGCCGCTTGTAATATTAAAAAAATCAGGGTATATGATAAAATTCCCGTATCTATAATTTCAACCGGCAATGAGATTATATCTGTAAACAATACGTACAGATACGGTAAAGTAATTAATTCCAATGGGATACTGGCGGAATCTTTTATGTCGAATAACGGCTGCCGCATATTAAAAAATGCAATATGCAAAGATAAATTATCTGCAATAAAAAAAGAAATTGAAACAGCTCTTCTTGCAAGCAAAATTATAATTACGTCCGCAGGGGCTTCCTTCGGGGAAAAAGATTTCACCGAAAAGGCTTTAATGGAGCTGGGTCTAAAGATTAAATTCAGACAGGTCGCAATAAAACCGGCTAAACCTTTTTCTTTCGGTATGATAGACAAGACCCCCATTTTTATGGTACCAGGAAATCCAATCGCATTTTTTGTTTGTTTAATTGTTTTTATAAAACCTTTCATAGAAAAACAGCTGAATTTTAATGATTCTTTTAATTTGTTTACTTCAGAGGCAATTTCTAAAATAAATTCCGCTTTTCATAAAAAACACAACAGAAGAGAATTTATACCTGCAAGAACATTTATCGAAAAAGGATGCTTATATTCTGAAGTATATAAAAAAATAGGCCCGGCAATGATTAGTTCTTTTGGTTATATTAATTCTATTATATCCATACCTGAAGAAACTACTGAAATTAAGGCATTTGAAGATGTTAAGATATATTTTATTTAATTAATTCAATGACTGCTGTTTTATTATAATACTAATAATTAGCCGGTCGAAGATTAATTTATTTATATTTTTTTATATTTATATGACTAAAAGAGAAAAAAGAATTTTAATTGTAGATGATGAAGAAAGCATAGTCTTTGTATTAAAGAAATTATTAGAAGACGAATTTATCATTAATACGGCATCGGAAGGGCAAGCAGCGCTTCAGCTTATTAACGAATATAATTATTTCGCCGTTTTTCTTGATATAAGAATACCTAAAATTAACGGCATGGAGATATTATCTTATTCAAGAGAACTTACAAACCCGCCAAACGTTATAATAATGACCGCTCAAAACACTATGATAAATGCCATAGATGCAATGAAAAAAGGCGCATACGATTATATAACTAAACCATTTGACGTGGAAGAAATAGTAGGAATAATCAAAAAAATAAGAAAAGATGAAATAGATGCATTGCCGCAAAACAATACCAATGTAAAAAATATTGATATTCTTGATTCTCTATTAGTCGGAAAATCTAAAGTAATGCAAGAAATATTTAAGACTATAGGAAAATTATCGCATAACAGCTTAACCGTTTTGATTCTCGGAGAATCAGGCACGGGAAAAGAATTAGTCGCACGGGCAATACATCTAAATAGTTTACGCAATAAAAAACCGTTTATAGTGGTTAATACCCCTTCAGTTCCTTTTGATTTATTAGAATCTGAACTGTTTGGACATGAAAAAGGGTCATTTACGGGCGCAAATGAAAAAAGAGAGGGAAAATTCCTGCAGGCAAACGGAGGTACAATCTTTCTTGATGAAATAGGCGATATGCCTCTGGATCTTCAGGCAAAATTATTAAGAGTAATCCAGGAAAAAGAGGTAGAACCGGTCGGTTCAAATAAATCGATTAAAATAGACGTGAGAATTATAGCCGCAACTAACAGAAACCTGAAATCAATGATAAAAGAATCTAAATTTCGGGAAGATTTGTATTATAGACTTAATGTTATAGAGATTACCCTTCCTCCTCTTAGAGACAGAAAGTCGGATATTCCGGTTCTTGCAAATTTTTTTATAGAAAAATTTGCAAAAGAATTGGGCATCCCCGGCAAACAATTAAACGAAGAATCCCTTTCTTTTTTACAATCTCATAATTTTCCCGGCAATATCAGAGAACTGGAAAATGCAATAAGAAGGACGATGATTATGTCCCACCATTCAACGCTTACGCCTGAAGATTTTTATGATATCATTAATCCTGAAAATAATACAACCAGTTCAAAGCCTTCAGACAAAAGAAACAGTGATTCTACCCCATTTGAAGATATAATAAGGCAAAGGATAAAAAATTATCTTGAAAAAATTAAAGACACAAATTTAACTGATGTTTATAAAACAATAATAGGAACGACAGAAAAAATAGTTATAGAAGAAATTCTCATTTTATCAAAAAATAACCAGATAAAAGCTTCTAACTTACTAGGTATAAATAGAAATACATTAAGAAAAAAAATAAAAGAATTTAACATTTCAAAAAAAATTACTTGAACTAAACAACATATAAAGCCTTTCAAAAAAAAAATTACTTTAACTAAACAACATATACAGCCTTCTTATCTAAAGTTATGTTTTATTTTAATAAGTCGGTCGGATTAAATAAAGAAATAGAGAAGACGACGCTCGTCGAGACTTATTATTTAACGTTAGGCTTATTAATTAATCTGTTCCGCTAGTTTTGAGATAAATTCCGGATGAGCAATTTTTAGCTTCCATTAAAGTATCAAATAAAAGTTCTATATCGAATAAAAATTTTAATTTACCTCTTTCAATATTTAAATATTCCTCTGCTTCGTTAAGTTTTTTAATATTTTCATCTATATAATCAAGCTGCTCCTTTAGCTCCTGCTCATCAAATTCATCTGCAGCCTCTTTTAATCTTTTTTTCCCTATAAGCATAATATTCTTAATCGAGGAATGATCAAAAATATTATTTTCGATTTTGCTTCTTTTTTCAATCATAGCTTTATAGTTTTCAAGATCTTTACCAAGTTTTTTTGCAATCTTTTTAACTTCATTAATTAATAATTTAACCTGTTTAGTGTCCATATAATTGCCGGCTTTAAAATCATTAAAAAATACAGGGTAATCGCTCTCATTAATTATTGTTCTAAGGTGTTCTTTGTAGGATAAAAAATATTCTTCCCGGCTAAAATTAACAATCTTAAACATTTCTCCCCTGTTATTTTTTATTTGAAGATAAATATCCATGCTACGTCCCTCCTTAATTATTTTATATTTTATATGTATTATATTGTATATTGTATCTGCATTCTACAAAATTATCATTATTAAATTAAATGAAATTGACATTTGATATTGTTTGCATTTTGTTTTAATATTAAAACAACTTTAATGAATAAAATATGATTTTTATCATCAAAGTTAAATTAGATCGGAA
>JAKAQK010000169.1 GCA_021822625.1 bacterium
ACAAATTAAATTTAAATTAACTCACGAAGAAATTTCAAATTTGGCAGGAGCATCAAGACAGAGAACGACGATTATACTGGATAAATTAAAATATCTTGGAATTATAGATTTTTATAAAAAAAAACTTATTATAAAAGATTTAAATAAATTAAAAGAAATAGCCGGTCATTTTTGAAAAATTATTAATTTAATTTTATCTGTTTTTTCCATAAAATATATTTACTATCTAAATCTTGTTTTAGTGCTTCTGAAATTAAAGTTTTAATAATTTTAGGCAACCGCTTAATTTTTAAAAATGCCTTAAAAATCTAACATAATGAGATTCCGGTTCAACAACTACCCATGCTTTAAGATATTTAGCTTCCTTAACTAACGGGCGATCATAAATTAGTTTAGCGGTTTGAAACGGCTTTAGTCGCGTGTCAAAATACTGCTTTTTTAAATTTAAACTAACGCTCCAGCCGATTATATAACTTTCAACTGTTTTTTGATAAATCTCTTTTTCAAAATTTTCTTGACCTATGTCCAAAATAACCTTAGGTGTCGTATAAGTAGGAAAATCATGTCCGACTCCCGAATTTTTTAAACTTAGAATTGCATGGACATTGCCGGAATTAATATGAATTATTTTAAAGCGAATGGTTACGGCTTTCAAAACAAAATTTTTATTATAAATGCTTTTAAATACCATTGACCTTTGCGGATTGTGACAAACCTCGCATGAAATTCCTTTTTTTGCATAAATACTTCGTTTCCACTCATTGTATATATCTACAAAAATTACATCATTGGCATATAAAAGCATAGACGCAAGAATTGCGGAGACTCTAATCTATTTGGCAAATAATTTTGGAATTAAAAAAATTTCAGCATTTTCTTCAGGATTAACATTTGAAGACTGCTATAAAATAAATATTAAATTGACCCATGAAGAAATTTCAAATCTTATCGGGGCATCAAGACAGAGAACTACAATAGCATTAGACAAATTAAAACATAACGGGATTATTAGTTTTGATAAAAAAAATATCATTATAACCAATATTTCTAATAAATATTTTATATTAAAAAGATATTAAAAAAAAGCTTGACATTATATCTAAGTATAAGGTGTAAAATACAAATATAAGAAATATAAATTTAAATTTTAGTTCATAGACTAAGCTATGTGCCGCTATAAATAGATGACATTATATTATCTGTATTATCTTATGTTGTGCAGATGACTTTTAGTCTGCTTGTTTAAAATAAAAATTATAAAAAACAAACAATTTGGAGGATTTTATGAGTGTAAAAAATTATTTAAAAAAGAAAAATGTTATTTTAGGTTTTTTTGTCGTTTTGATTTTAGGTTTGCCGATATTATTGACGTCAGCATTCGTCTATAAAAAAAAATGCGGTTCAAAAAGCGCTTATGCCTGCCGTTTTTAAGAATACAAACGCTATTAATACGGACAAATTTAAAGTTTACGGACTTGTATGCGGAGATACTTTCTGTATAAACTCGATTCAAAACGCGCTTTATAAGATAAAAGGGGTTACTTCTGCAAAGATTGATATGAATAATCAGGAAGCTATAGTAAAATTTCATGGAAATATTCCTCTCGAAACTTTCATAAAGGCAATAGACGGCGCATCCAATGCCATGTTTCATTATACTGCCCATTATATAAAATAAATTAACGGTATAATATATCGATTAATTTAATTATTTAATTATTAATTATGTAAATAAGCAAGGAGGTTTGATTATGAAAAAGATTAAGATTGGGATAACTGGCATGACCTGCGGGGGCTGTATTGTTTCTGTAAATAAAGCAATAAAAAGGAGTAAAGGAGTAAAAGAAGTGAAGGTTTCTTTAAAAGACAATACGGCGATTATCTCTATCTCTGAGAGTGCAAATATTGATGAGATAAAAAATAATTTGACGATTGCAGGTTATAAACCGAAAGAATATGTTGAATTACCAGAAGAAAATACAGGAGTATGCTGCTAAAAAATTAAAAACTTATTAAATGCAATAAACTATTTTTTAAATTAAATTTTAGGGAGAAAACAATGAAGAAAATAAAAATGAATGTTGAGGGTATGACCTGCGAACACTGCGTTACCTCAGTCAATAAAGCAATTAATAAAGTAAAAGGCGTAATAGAAGTAGATACTTCGTTATCAAAAGGCGAAAGTACTATTTTAGCTCTTGACGATATAAATGTAGAAGATATAAAGAAAAACATAGAAAACGCGGGCTATACGCCTTTAGCCTATGAAAACGCGGATGTTTCCGAAACAGAAGTTAGAAAAACGGCAAAAGTTGAAGGCGGCCAAACAGGCAGCGGACATAACTACGATTATGATTTAATCGTCGTAGGCGGAGGCTCCGCAGCTTTTTCATCGGCTATAAAATTTGCCGACGAAGGCAAAAAAGTGTGCGTCATAGAAAACTGGGTTATAGGAGGCACATGCTTAAACAGAGGCTGCGTTCCTTCAAAGCATCTTCTGGAAGCGGCAAGAATATATTACGAACCTTTGAGCAATAAATTTAAAGGCATAGAAACAAAACAGGCGCGTATTGACATAAAAGAACTTATAAAAAGAAAAACCGAACTTCTTAACAGCCTGCGGGAAATGAAATATTACAATGTATTAAAAGGTTATAACAATATTACTTTTATAGAAGCCGAAGGAAGATTCGCATCAAAAAATTCCGTCGAGGTTATTCCTAACGATAAAGGCATGGACTCTTATAAAATTACTTCTGATAAATTTATTATCGCAACGGGAGGAGCAAACCAAATAATAGACATTAACGGATTAGGCGAGGTCGGCTATCTTACAAACGAAGAAATATTAAACTTGGATTATCTGCCGGAGACCCTTTTAATACTCGGCACAAGAGCGGTGTCGCTTGAATTTGCGCAGATGTTTAGAAGGTTCGGTTCTAACGTGATAGCGGTAGGACGTTCAGGCAGGATTTTACTTAACGAAGAGCCTGAAATCTCGGAGGCGCTTTTGCAAATATTGAAAAATGAAGGGATTGAGTTTTTGCTGAACTCTTCCATAAAACGCCTTTATAAAGAAGACGGCAAAAAATATGCCGAAATTGAAACGGAAGAAGGACTGAAAACAGTCAAATTTGATGAATTTCTAATGGCAACGGGGATTATAGGAAATACCGAAAATTTAAATCTGGAAGCGGCAGGTGTTGAAACATATAAGAATGGTTTTATTAAAGTTGACGGCGAACTTAAAACAACCAATCCCGACATTTATGCATGCGGAGACGTTACGGGTATAATGAGGTTAGTTACGACGGCTGCGTATGACGGCAAAATAGCTGCCTATAATCTGCTTAATGAAAAACATATAAAAGCGGATTACTCTTCCGTTGCGCATACGACATTTACCGACCCTGAAGTGTCTTCTGTCGGATTAACAGAAGAAGCGGCTATCAAAGAAGGCTATGATGTAATTAAAGTTGTTTTTCCAGTTGAATACGTTCCTAAAGCCCAGGCTATTTTTAAAATAGAAGGCTTGATAAAGATGATAGCGGATAAGAAAACCAATAAAGTTCTTGGAATTCATATGCTGGCGCACAACTCGTCGGAAACAATCCAGCAGGCAAGCGTCTATTTGCAAAATAGCTATACTATCCAGCAAATCGGCGAGGAAATAGGTGTTTATCCGACTATGGCGGAAGGGCTCAAATTAGCCGCCCAGAGCTTTACTAAAGATGTTAATAAACTTAGCTGCTGCGCATAATTTAATGATATAGGCGAGGTTAAACAATGGATAGAACGGAAAAAAATGAAGATTTTCAAGATACCATTCAAAGTTTATTGATAGAAATAGATAATATTAAAGACTATTTGGAAGAAATATATAATTATGACGGGGATGTAAAAAAACTTTTTACAAATTATGAAAATACAACATTCATTGAACATAAAGTTAATGAATTAAGCGACAAGGTCGAAGTTTTTAACTGGTGTTGGAAAGTGATTGTTAGAGATGTAAAAGAGATGAAAAATATTCTGAAACCGGAAAGCTAATCGGAGGTCAATCTATGAATAGAAATGAAAACAACCATATGAAAGAAAAAAATAAAATTGTA
>JAKAQK010000170.1 GCA_021822625.1 bacterium
CGATCTGGGTATATTCATCCGATAACGAACTTTTAGAAACTAAAACTATTAAAGACATATACAGATGCAGCGGAGGAATATTTAAAACTTTTGCAAAAGTTGACTATAAAAGAAAACTGCTGAAGTATATTTATTTTACCGGAGATTATTTTGTTATACCGGAAAGGGCTATTGCCGATTTAGAAAGTTTTTTAAAAGATTGCGATATTAACGAATTAATTTTTAAAGTTGACGAATTTTTTGAAAAATATACGCCCGAGTTTCAGAATGTTTCAAAAATAGACTTTTTTAATATAATCAATAACATAATAGATAAAATAGCTTTTCTTAATGATTCTGGCATTAATGAAGACGAACTTTCACGTTTCACGCTTGTAAACGGTATGCAGCTATGCGATATAAAATCTGTAAAGGCTATTTTATTGCCTTATTGCGCTAAAAAAAAAGGCTGTGAATTTAGAAACGTCGATTATTGCTCAATATGCGGCGATTGCGAGACCGGTACGGCTTATAAATTCGCTAAAGATTTTAATTTATTGCCTATTACAATAATTAATTATGAAAATCTCGTCGAAACGTTAAATAAACTGAAAAATAATAATATAACTTCATATATAGGCTTTTGCTGCAAAGAGTTTTATATTAAACGCAATAAAGCATTTAAAGATTCTGGAATTAAGGCGCTGCTTATAGATATATCTTCTCCTTTATGCTATAATTATAAAAAAGAAGAAGATGCATACAAAGGTGTATTTGACGGAGAGACTATGCTCAATGCCAATATATTGCAGGATTTATCCAAGATTATAAGTAAATAAAAAAAATTAATTTATAAATAAAAACTAAAGACATAATAAAAATTTATGTTTATTTAGTTACATACTTTATTTTATTATAATTGCAGGTCATAATAAAAATAATATATCTATAGTTTACGAGTATATGGTATATGCAGTTCTAAAAATAAAACAGATAATTAAATATATATAGAAAAATAAATATTATTAATAAATTATATATAAAATATATAGAAAAATATAATAAATGAAAATGGAGAATATTTATATGAATTATCAAGAGACAGGGACGGCTGTTGCCGATAATGATTTGGAAACAATTCCTTTGCAAGAAAATTTAACCAATAATTCCGCCGAAAATTCGCCGGAATTTCTTAAAGTAAGCCTTGCTGCAGCGATGACTCTTGGAATGATGCCGGGATTATTTTATAGGAATGCGTGCCTTCACTGCGTCAATGTTCTTTTGACTTACGATGACGGCTGCAGGGCAAATTGCGCCTATTGCGGGTTACAAAAATCCAGAGAAGGAAATTACAATGATAAAAGTTTCATAAGGGTTGATTGGCCTGCATTTAAAACAGAGGATATAGTTAAAACTACGCTTGCTAAAAAAAATATCGTCCAAAGAATATGTATTTCGATGATTACCCACGAAAACGCAAAAAAAGACACTTTTACGCTGCTGCAGAATTTTACTAAAAATCTTCATTGTCCGACTTCTATATTATTAACTCCTACTATACTTAAACATTCCGACATAGATAAATTTAAAGAATACGGCGCAGACATGGTTACGGTGGCTCTTGATTGCGCAACGCCCGAATTATTTGACGAATATCGGGGAAAAGGCGTTAAAGGTCCGCATAGATGGGATAAATATAATGATACGTTGGAATATTCCGTTTCTGTTTTTGGAAAAAATAAAGTAGGATGCCATCTTGTAGTAGGACTTGGCGAAACCGAAAAAGAAATGGTTTTCAGGATGCAGGATGTTAGAAACAAAGGTGCTCGTTCCCATTTGTTCTCTTTTTATCAAGAAAAAGGTTCAAAATTAGACAGTCACCCTCAGTGTCCGGCAGGTCAATTTAGAAGAGTGCAGGTAGCCAGACATATCATCGATTATGATATGGGCAATGCGGAAGATATGAAATTTGATGCACAAGGCAAGATAGTGGATTTTGGTATCCCCTTTAAAGACGTGGCTATGATAGTCGAAACCGGAACGGCATTTAGAACTACCGGATGCCCCGGAAAATCGGAAATATCTGCCTGCAACAGACCTTTTGGCGATTCTTCGCCCAGAAATATAAGAAGTTTTCCCTTTGAGTTAAATGCTTCAGATATTTCAAGAGTCAGAAAGGAGCTTCTAGAATATTAATTGTACGGCATATAAAGGCATATAAAAAAGATGCTCAGAAAAAAAATGCTTAAATAAACGTGAATAAAATGATAATTTTAAAAAAATAAATTAGTAGGAGAATGATATGGCAGATGGCGATAGAGTAGCAGTAAAAGTGAAGCATCTTCATAATCTTCAAAATCAGATAATAACTGAAAAACATACGATAATCACAGATGAACCGAAAGCCTCCGGAGGAGATTGTCTTGCTATTAATCCTGTGGAACTTGCTATGGGAGCGGAAGGGGCATGCACCATTTCTGTTATTATGATGTTTGCAAAAAGAATGAAATATGATTTAACAAACGTGGAAATAGATGTAGTTCATGAAAGAGTCAGGGTTGAAGAACTTAAAAGCGCAGGAGCAAACATTGATGCAGAACGCGGATATGCTCATAAAATTACAAAAAAAATAAAATTTATCGGAAATCTTGACGAAGATCAGATTGACGAGTTGAAACGCGTTTCTAAAAGATGCCCCGTTCATACAATGATAGAAAACAGGTCTTATTACGATACCTCGTTTGAATATGAAGAAGGCAAATAGGAGAATCTCATAAATGCATAAATTTAATCCCGCTCATCATAAAAGGCTAACATCTAAAGAAAGATATGAACTGATGCCACCGGAGATTGCAATTAATGAAATTAAAAAGGTTGTTGAAACTATAAGAAATAGCGGTAAAAATGAGGCAAAAATTGCGGATATTGGATGCGGAAGCGGATTTTTTACAATTCCTTTAATAAAAACAATTGCAGACGCCGAAAATATTAATGTTAAGGTATATGCCTTAGATATCAACGAAGAAATGCTTTTTTGCATAAAAGAAAATATTGAAAATGCAAATTTTAGCAAAGAACAAAAGAACTGCGCAATATTAACAAAGTGCGAAGAGTCAAATATCACCTTGGAAGACGAATCTATGGATATTATTCTAACATCTAATGTTTTTCATGAAATAGAAAACAGATTAGATTATCTTAGAGAGATAAAAAGAGTGTTGAAACCGGAAGGCATTTTATTTCTTATTGACTGGGATAAAGAAGATAAAATATTGAAAATGGGACCGCCCGTCGAAGAAAGGCTTTCTTCGGCTGAATCAATTGAATTATTAAGCGCCGCCGGATTTACAGATATAACTAAACTTCCTCTTTACAGTTCTTCATTTACTATTAAGTGCAAAAAATAAAATTATAGCATTTTAGCATATTATCACAATAACCAATATATTAATAATATATTAACAATATATTAAAATATTAAATTAAAACAATTAAATAAAGCAGTATAAGAGCGTAACTATTGCTTTTATGCTTATATTATATACAGTTTATATATGATTCAGTATTATTATTATATGCAAAACAGCCTCAAATTGTAAATGCCGTATTTCAATAAAGAAACTTCATTTTTTTTAAAAAAATTTTATTGCGCCGTCGAAGAATTTAAACTTATCGAACGCGGCGATTTAATTCTTGCCGCCGTCAGCGGCGGCGTAGATTCTGTTTCTTTATTGTATTCTCTTTATTTTTTAAGGCACATATTAGGTATTAATATAGCATGCGCTGTATTTGACCATGAAATAAGGGAGTCGTCATATAAAGAAGTTGAATATCTAAAAGATTTGTGCAATATTTTATCCATCCGGTTTTACACCGATAAAGCCAATATTCTTGCAGAATCAAAAATTAATAAGAAAAGTATTGAAGAAACGGCAAGAAATTTCAGATATAAATTTCTTTATAAAACGGCCGACAAAATACATGCCGACAAAATAGCAACGGCTCATCATCTTGATGATTTTGCCGAAAATTTTTTGATGAGGGCAATTACGGGCGGCGGGAGCGGTTCTATAGCGGGGATAAACGTTAAGAACGGCATAATTATTCGTCCTTTTATCAAATTAGATCGGA
>JAKAQK010000171.1 GCA_021822625.1 bacterium
TAAATCTTTTAGTAAAGACGGCAATATTTCTATAAGCGGTTTAATTTTTTCGGGATTTATATTATAAGTATATATATTTCTTATAAGATGGCGGAAACTACGGTACTCTTGGAGGTTATTTTTGAGTTTGTTTGAAATAACCGGAGGACGGATATCAATAATATCTAAACTCATCTGAGTAAGCAATTCTTCGTGCCAATTTGGTCCGCCGGGTATATTTTCATCCACTTCTTTGGCAATTAATTTAAAAATTTTTTCTATTCCCGAATAAAAACTGTGCAAATTTAATGCAACGCTGTCAAAATATAAATCGTCATTAGTATCGCACGCTTTTTTCCACGCAATTTGAGCTCTATTTGCCGCAGTATTAATTTCATTAAATTCTTCAAGTATTTTTGCGGATAAAACTTTGCCTTTATTCATTTTCAAATAATATTTATACCTTCGGCTAGAATAGCTTTTTTCAAAGATTCCCTACAATCGTTAAAGTCGACTAAATCAACATTCCATTTATTGCTATAGCCTGTCGCAAAAGCGGCGGCTTTGTAAAATAAATCGTTTGGTATGTTCCATACCGCAATGTCTATATCGGAGTTTTTAGTCATTTTATTTTGTGCGAGAGAACCGAATAGCACTACTTTTTTGGCTTTAAATTTATCAAAAAGCCCTATGCCGATAGTTTTGGCTATGTCTATTGCGTCTTTAACTTCGGATTCAGGCAAATAAAAGCTTTTTCCCGAGAAAGGACTGTAATTTTCCCAGTTTTTTCTCGTACTGACAGTCTTGTTTGTCCTGATAGTGTCGTTTGTTCTGCTTTGCTTTAAAATTTCATTCATAGCTTTATTTGACTTTTTAATTCTTCATATTTTTTAAACAGATATCTTAAGCGGCGTAATTTTTCTTCCCCTTAAACAGGAAAAACTCGTCAAACTAAAGGGGTTGAATTATATATACTTTTTTTCTGCCCGCAAGCGAATCCGAAAATTTCTGCTTTATTTCTAAGCTTGAAGATCCAGTAATAGGAATATTAAATTGATAAATTAATTAATAAATCAAGAGATAAATAAAATTATGAGCATTTCACATAGTAGATTTAATATATACATATACATTTTACGTAATAATTGTATCGTATAAATATTTTTTAGTCAACCTGCAAAATTTAAAGGAAATTTAAAGGGATAATTTTAATTTAAAGGGGTAATTTAAAGGGGTCGGATTTATTTATTTATTTTTTATAATTTAATAATTTAAAGGGGTCGGATTTATTTATTTATTTTTTATTAGTCTGTAGCAAGGAAATAGATAGAAATAAATAAATATAACACCTTTAAACCTTTAAATCGACGCCTTTAAATCACATCTTTTTAAATTAAAAAATGGCGTTAGCATTAAGCGATCATATCGAATTTTACCGTAATTACTGTACAATTGTATTATACAATATTAAATGATATTAATATTAAATTAATAAATATTATCGGATGAAGGAAATATATTATTTTTAACATCTTCTTTGAATTCCGATAATGCTTTTATCATTATATTTCTCGTTTCGGCATATTTTTTTACAAATTTTGGAGGTTTAGAAGACAGCATGCCGACGGCATCGTGGAACACCAGCACCTGTCCGTCAGTGTATCTGCCGGCGCCTATTCCTATTGTGGGAATTTTAACCGCACGTTGAACGGCATCCGCGGCATTTTCAGGCATTGCTTCCAGCACAATCATAAAAGAACCCGCTTTTTCAAGCTCCAATGCCGCAAATACTAATTTTTCTATTTCAGATTCTAATCTGCCCTGTACCTTATATCCGCCCATAGTATTGATAAATTGGGGCATTAGACCTATATGCGATATGACGGGTATACCTGCGCCGGTTATCTTTTCAATAATATGTTTTATATTTATGCCGCCTTCAATTTTTACGGCGTTAGCGCCTGATTCTTTAACGAACCTGCCCGCATTTTTGAGGGCTTCTTTTTCATCAATCTGATATGACATAAAAGGCATATCGGAAACAATAAATGAATTTTTTGCGCCTCTCCTTACGAGCTCCGTATGATATATAATTTCTTCAACAGTAACCGGCAAGGTGTTTTCTTTACCTTGAATTGTGGTAGCCAGAGAATCTCCGATAAGAATAATGTCTATACCCGCTTCTTCTGCAATTTGCGCCTGAACAAAGTCGTAAGCCGTTATCATAGTTATTTTTTCTTTGTCGGATTTCATTCTGCTAAAAGTATTTATGTTTTTCATTTGATATTAGCCCTCATTTAAGTTAAAATGATAAAAAGAAGCATAATTTGTAAATATATGTTGTTAATATAAACAACTTGCTAATATAACTAAATTAATACAAATAAATCATTAAATCAATATAAATAAGCCGTTAATATTAACGCTATAAATTTATTATAGGTGAATATAAACATAATATTAAAATTTATGTATAATTCATCAAAATCTGAATATTAAAATTTATGTATAACTCATCAAAATCTGAATATAAAATATTAGAATCATATGTTAACGATTTCGGAAGCGACATAAATTCTGAAGCAATTGTAAAAGAAGATATTTTAAGGCAGGGCATTCATTTCGAAGCAACGCCTAATGCCGCTTTTTCAAGCAAGTCTTATTTTATTTTTTCATTTAATATTGATAACGACAAAGAAGTGCTTAATAAAAAATATCCGGAAGAAATTGCAATTTCAGGAGGTCCTTTCGATTTAAAACGGACTATAATCTCTGTAAGAATTCATAATTCATCTCCATATAAAATAAAGCTCATTGAAGACAGCGATAACGGCAGCATTAAACCTGCACTTTATTTAAATGAAAATTTTATTGCCGACGTCATATTCTCGGAAGAAAAATCTTATATGATGCAGACTACGGCATCCGGCAAAGCGGTAAGAGACTTGGCGCCGACGATAGAATGGGGATATTTAATATATCTTGCCGTTTTTAGAATGTGCCAATACTTTGGAGAAGACCTTGAGTGTATGTTTTGCGATATGAATTCCAATTATGTCAATCAGCGAAAAATAAATCAAACTTATTCTGCCGTCAAATCAATCGACGATATAATAGATGCGCTTGATATTATTGCCGCATCTAAAGATTCTAAAGCTAAAGCGTACACGCTGACAGGCGGAAGTATCATAGACGAAGTAAAATTTAACGGGGACGGCGAGATAGATTTTTATGTTAGATTCCTTGAAAAAATCGAAGATAAATTTAAAGGAAAATGGATAAGCAAGGTAGTCATTCAGGCTCACGATAAAGATAATTTAAAAAGATTAAAAAATGCGGGAGCTTACATTTACCACACTAATTTTGAAATTTGGGACAAAAATTTATTCGATAAATTATGTCCGGGAAAAAGCAAATATATCGGCAGGGATAAATGGGTCGGCAGAATTTTAGATGCGGTAGATGTCTTTGGAGATTATAAAGTTATTCCTAATTTTGTCGCAGGTATTGAACTTTCAGAACCTTACGGTTTTAAAACCGTCGATGAAGCCGTTGAATCAACTGCGGAAGGATTAGATGTATTTATGTCGCATAACATTATTCCGAGATATACTACATGGTGCCCGGAAAAGACCAGCAAATTAGGTAAATTCGGCAATGTTGCGGCTCCTCTCGAATATTACATAAAATTGCTTCTTAAATGGCATGAAATTCATTATAAATATAATCTGCCTATACCGGAAGGATACGGAGAAGCAGGCCCGGGCAAAGCTGAATTTTCGGTCAGCGCTTTTATGGATGCTTTTAAATTATCGGCTTGATTTAATTTATTATTAAATAACCGAGCAATGGAATTTCGCAATTCATTTCTTTGTCCATGGAGAGCGCTTTTAAACTGTTGCTCTGATTATATATAATTTATAGCGGATTGGGGTTATATTGGGTCGTTATTCGTTATATTGAATGTAATATTGAGTTTTAATAGAAAAAAAATGCTTTAAATAATATATAAGCTGCGTAATATAAATATTGATAAAATAAAGATATATGATATAGCGTTGCGTAATATAAATATTGATAAAATAAAGATATATGATATATAGCGTAAGAT